>NZ_JCAXED010000019.1:0-109660 GCF_059758795.1 Pseudomonas sp. GQ91 | reverse complement strand
CCGTTCGTCCAGTCAACCGGGTGGCAGGTTTTAGGGCTGCTGCGCAGCCCAACGGGGGACAAGCCCCCTCGCCACAGGAGATTTTCAGCCTTGAATGAACGGCGTTTCGGCGAGCCCCTCGCCAAAAAAACCGCCGCTTCTAGCGAACCAAATGCAGGAACTGCAAGTGCCGTTCGTACTGGTCAAGGATGTCGTTGATGATCTGCTCCTTGGTGTAGCCCACCAGGTCATAGTCCTGGCTGCCCTCGCTCAAGTGCACTTCCGCCCGGTAGTAGCGACGGTTGTTGATCTCTTTTGAGCCCATTCCGCCACGGGCGAAGGACGGCGTGAAGTAGCCGCGCATCTGCACCTGGTAGACGAACGGACGCTCCTCACCATGACCGATCTCCAGACTGACACTGTCATTGGACGGGTCAGGTTGGGTAACGACGTTAAGGCCTTTCTCGACAAACACTGCTGTCACTTCTTCAATCGCCGGACGCACCGTGGTTTCGAGGAATCGGTACACCTCATCCCGCGACGGGAAATGCACGGCCTGGCTCAGGCGCTGACGCCAGCCGCCGCGGCCACGGCGCGAAGCGGAGACCGGTGCCAACGAATGCAACTGGGCGATCTGCTTCTGGGATTCGAGGTAGAAGGCCTTGTGCAGCCCCCACATCATCAACAACAAGATCATCGAGAACGGCAGCGAGGTCAGCACCACCGCCGACTTGAGCGAGTCGATGCTGCCGGCAAACAGCAAGGCACTGGTCACCAGCGCGGTCATCGCCCCCCAGAACACCCGCAGCCACTTCGGCCCGTCTTCATCCGCATTGCCGCCCTTGGACGACAGGGTGGAAAGCACTACGGTGCCGGAATCGGCCGAGGTGACAAAGAACACGAAGCTGATAAACACCGTGACCGCAATCACAGTCTTGCTCCACGGGTAGGTTTCCAGCAGCAGGTAGAGGCTCATCGACGGATCGTCGATGGCCGATTGACCCAACGCGAGCATGCCGTGGTTGAGCACCTGGTCGATGGCACTGTTGCCGAAGATCGACATCCAGGCCAGGGTGAAACCCAGCGGGATCAACAGCACACCGAAGACGAATTCACGGATGGTCCGGCCACGGGAAATGCGCGCAATGAACAGGCCCACGAACGGCGACCAGGCGATCCACCAGGCCCAATAGAACACGGTCCAGCCACCGAGCCAATCGCTGGGCTCATTGTAGGCGTAGACGTCGAAACTCTTGGTCGGCAAGGCGCCGAGGTAATCGCCGATGTTCTGGATCAGGGTGTTGAGCAAGTGCTGGGTCGGCCCGGCGAACAATACGAACAGCAACAGCGCGCAGGCCAGCAGCATGTTGATATCGGACATCACCCGCACACCCTTGTCGACGCCTGCGACAGCGACGAGGATCGCGGCGCCCATCATCAACGTGATCAGGCCAACCTGGACCCATTGGGTGTGGGCAATGCCAAACAGGTAATCCAGGCCCGAGTTGAGGTGCAGCACCCCAAACCCCATGTCCGCGCCCAGGCCGAACACCGTGGCGATGATGCCGAAGCCATCCACCGCATAGCCGATGGGGCCATTGATGCGCTTGCCGATCAGCGGGTACAGCGCCGAACGCAACGCCAGCGGCAGGTTGTGCCGATAGGCGAAATACGCCAGGGCCATGCCGACAAACGCAAACACCCCCCAGCCGTGCAGGCCCCAGTGCAGAAACAGGATCTGCATGGCCTGGCGCGCCGCCTCGGCATTCAGCGCTTCGCCTTGGGGCGGTTGCACCAGGTGGGTCAAAGGCTCAGAGACGCAGAAGAAGAACAGCGTGATGCTGATCCCGGCGGCGAACAACATGCCGGCCCAGGACAGATAACTGAATTCGGGCTCGTCGTGGTCGGCACCGAGTTTGATCTTGCCGTAGCCAGACAACGCGGTGACCACCACGAAGACCAGATACAGGGTCATCGCCAGCATGTAGTACCAGCCGACCGTGTTGGCCGCCCAGTTTTGCGCCGCCAGCAACCAGGCGCCGGCCTGCTCCGGGATCGCGATGACCGTAAGGCCGAACAGCAGGATGAAACTTGCGGCGAAGTAAAACACCGGCGCATTCATGCGCACTAGGCCGCTGGAAGGAGTAGACGATGCACTCATGAAAAGCGCACCTCGGATGTGGCTGTAAAAAAAGGAATCAGCAAAGATAAGCCTCCTGTTGTGACCGGGCAGCGAACCACCGATTTAACTTGAACGAACGATCAAGTTAAACATGAATGGGCAGTCTGGGACTAATCTCAGGGCCGAGCGGTAGGTCATTCCTACACTAGCTCAAGGACAGGTATGACGTGCGCGGGTGACAAACGTTCAGTGGTCGATACACAGGCCCGGGGCGATCTGTGCCGCGGGTGAAGGTCCGAATTGACGGTTGCCCGCTGAAAAACGCCTGCCTATAGTCCGCTTATCTCTTAAACACCCGTGCGTAGCCATGATCAAACAACAGCTCGACCGCTTTAATCGTCTGGAACTGCTGGGCGGTGCCACCGCCCTGGAAAAACTCGAACGACTGTCGACCTGGCTGGGGCGCGATATCTACATCAAGCGCGACGACACTACGCCGCTGGCCATGGGCGGTAACAAGTTGCGCAAACTCGAATACCTCGCCGCCGACGCCCTCGCCCAAGGGGCCGACACCTTGATCACCGCCGGTGCTATCCAGTCCAACCACGTACGCCAGACGGCCGCCCTCGCCGCCAGGCTAGGCCTGGGCTGCGTTGCACTGCTGGAAAACCCCACCGGTACTGAAGACGCCAATTACCTGAGCAACGGCAATCGACTGCTGGTGGAGTTGTTCGACGCCAAGGTCGAATTGGTCGAGAACCTGGACAACGCCGACGAGCAACTCAACGCCCTGGCCGAGCGCTTGCGCAACAACGGCAAACATCCCTATCTGGTACCGATCGGCGGCTCCAACGCGCTCGGCGCCCTGGGTTACGTCCGCGCGGGCCTGGAGTTGGCCGCGCAGATCGAAAGCAGCGGCGTTCAGTTCGCCGCCGTGGTCCTGGCTTCGGGCAGCGCCGGCACCCACAGCGGCCTGGCGCTGGCATTAAGTGAGGTGCTGCCGGACTTGCCAGTGATCGGCGTCACCGTATCGCGCACCGACGAAGCCCAGCGTCCCAAAGTACAAGGCCTGGCCGAGCGCACGGCCGAGTTGTTGGGCGTGCAGGTGCCCGACGCGTTCAAGGTCATCTTGTGGGACGAGTACTTCGCCCCGCGTTATGGCGAGCCCAACGCCGGCACCCTGGCCGCCATCAAACTGCTGGCGAGCCAGGAAGGCCTGTTGCTGGACCCGGTCTATACCGGCAAGGCCATGGCCGGATTGCTCGACGGCATCGGGCGCCAGGCGTTTGACGACGGTCCGATCATCTTCCTGCACACCGGCGGAGCGCCGGCATTGTTTGCCTACGACTCAGTATTCTGATGCACCCGTCACCCACCCTAAAACCATCGCATATTCAGATAAGAAATATAAAACTGCCTTTATATTATTTTTAAGACTTTAGCCTTCGCCCTATAGTCGCGCTCCCACAGACCGCGGTTTTAGGGCAGGATACGACCACTGCGTTACCTGCTTCGCTCAACATAAAAAACACAGGGGCTTGTCATGACTATTTCTGCACTGCGTCGCACGTTACTGGTTGGCACATTGGGGCTGGCCCTCGGGGCCGGTTTGCTGGGCCAGGCGGTTGCCGGCGAGCAACTGGACAACATCAAGAAAGCCGGCGTGATCAAGGTCGGCCTGGAAGGCACCTATCCACCGTTCAGCTTCGTGGATGAAAGCGGCAAGCTCAGCGGCTTTGAGGTCGAGCTGTCCGAAGCCCTGGCCAAGGAGCTGGGCGTCAAGGTCAAGCTACAAGCCACGCCGTGGGACGGCATCCTCGCAGCGCTGGAATCCAAGCGTCTGGACGCGGTGGTCAACCAGGTAACCATCTCTGAGGAGCGCAAGAAGAAGTATGACTTCTCCCAGCCTTACACCGTTTCCGGGATCCAGGCGCTGACCCTGGAGAAAAACGTCGACAGCATCAAGACCGCCGACGATCTGGCGGGCAAGAAAGTCGGGGTCGGCCTGGGCACCAACTACGAACAATGGCTCAAGGACAACGCACCGAAAGCCATCATCAAGACCTACAACGATGACCCCACCAAATTCCAGGACCTGCGCATCGGCCGCATCGACGCCATTCTGATCGACCGCCTGGCGGCGCTGGAATACGCCAAGAAAGCCAAGGACACCGCCGCCGCCGGCGAGCCGTTCTCACGTCAGGAAGCCGGTGTGGCCTTGCGCAAGGGCGAGCCTGAATTGCTCGACGCGGTGAACAAGGCCCTCGACACACTGCGCGCCGACGGCACCTTGAAGAAGTTGTCCGAAAAATACTTCAACGCTGACGTCACTCAATAATGGAAGCAGGTTTCCAACTCGCGCTCGACTCCGCGCCCTTTCTGCTCAAGGGCGCGTACTACACAGTGATTCTTAGCCTCGGCGGGATGTTTTTCGGCTCGCTGCTGGGCTTTGGCCTGGCCTTGATGCGCCTGTCGCGCTTCAAGTTGCTGAGTTGGATCGCGCGGGTCTATGTGTCGTTCTTTCGTGGCACGCCGTTGCTGGTGCAACTGTTCCTGATCTACTACGGCTTGCCGCAAGTCGGCATCGAACTGGATCCGATACCGGCAGCGATGATCGGCTTTTCGCTGAACATGGCCGCCTACGCCTGTGAAATCCTGCGTGCCGCCATCGGTTCGATCGAGCGCGGCCAGTGGGAAGCCGCCGCCAGTATCGGCATGACCCGCGCGCAGACCCTGCGCCGGGCCATCCTGCCACAGGCCATGCGCACCGCCTTGCCGCCGTTGGGCAACAGCTTTATTTCGCTGGTCAAGGACACCGCGTTGGCCGCCACTATCCAGGTGCCCGAGCTGTTCCGCCAGGCGCAATTGGTGTCGGCCCGAACCTTCGAAATTTTCACCATGTATCTGTCCGCCGCGCTGATTTACTGGGTGCTCGCCAGCGTCCTCGCGCACTTGCAGAACCGGCTGGAAGCACGGGTCAATCGCCATGACCAGGAGTCTTGAAGCATGATCGTGGTTGAAAAACTGACCAAGCAATTCAAGGGTCAGGTGGTCCTCAACGGGATTGATCTGGAAGTGAAGGAAGGCGAAGTCGTCGCCATCATCGGCCCCAGCGGTTCCGGCAAGACCACTTTCCTGCGTTGCCTGAACTTCCTCGAAGAACCCACCAGCGGCCGGATCAAGGTCGGGGATATCGAGATCGACGGCAGCCGTCCTCTCAGCCAGCAACAAAGCCTGGTACGGCGCCTGCGCCAGCATGTGGGTTTTGTGTTCCAGAGTTTTAACCTGTTCCCCCATCGCACCGCGTTGGAGAACGTCATCGAAGGCCCGCTGGTGGTCAAAAAGATGCCCCGCGACAGCGCCGTGGCACTGGGCCGTTCATTGCTGGCCAAGGTCGGTCTCGCGGGCAAGGAAGACGCCTACCCGAGACGCCTTTCCGGTGGGCAGCAGCAACGGGTCGCGATTGCTCGCGCCCTGGCGATGGAACCGGAAGTGATTCTGTTCGACGAACCCACCTCGGCCCTCGATCCGGAGCTGGTGGGCGAAGTGCTGGCGACCATTCGCAGCCTGGCTGAAGAAAATCGCACCATGGTCATCGTTACCCACGAGATGGGGTTTGCGCGGGACGTGGCCAACCGGGTGATTTTCTTCGACAAGGGCGTGATCGTCGAGCAAGGTGAAGCCAAAGCGTTGTTTGCCAACCCCAAGGAAGAACGCACGCGGCAGTTCCTGAGCAAGTTCCTTACCCATTAAAGGCTCCATCCTCGTCCCCTGTAGGCAGCATGCGTCACTCACGCGCCTACAGGGGCCGACCTCATCCGCTGAGTAAAACGCCCCACCCACCCCGCCTTTCAAGCCCTCGCCCAGTAAGACCTTTCTGAATAATCCGAAACCCGCCGTTTAGCCTTTTGCCGCCATTGACGCTCCCTGGCCAACCCTCTTATCTAACGTCCTGAGGATTGGATCCTATTCCGGCTTTTCACAAAAATCGTGCTTGCGAACAGCTGCGCCTGACGTGCCTGCGGTTCGGAACGATTGCTGCTGGTTGCATCAAGGAGATTATTTATGACGCGCATTTCAACCCCGGCGATGCTTGCCGCACCCACCCTGCCCCAGGCCCATCGGCACGGCATCAATGCCTTTGCCGCCAGTCGCCTGCTGGTCGATATCGCGCCTTACCCGGACATGGGCCAAGGCGATCTGATCGAGTTGTTCTGGAACAACTGCTTTGCCGCCTCCAGATGCCTGCAGGCCACGGATATCGGTCTTTCCAGTCACCTGCGGGTACCGCAGAGCTTTGTCCAGAATGGCACCGCGCGCCTGCATTACCGAGTCATGCAAGTGGGTCGTGGAGCGGCGCGGTCGGCCATTACCCGGGTGCAGGTCAAGACCGATTATCCCGGTGGCCAGCCGTCAGCCCTGTGCGGCGAAGAAAACCAGAACCTGGCGCCCGTCGTCCTCCCCGACATGATCCGTCGTCACGGCGTCAACAGCCGACAGATTCGTCGTGGCGTGCCCTTGGTCATCGAGCCTTACCTGAACATGGCCGCGGGTGACGACATCACCCTGCGCTGGGGCGACTCTCGCCTGGACCTGCCGAGGATCCAGGCCCGCGATGTCGGTCATCGGGTGCACGTCTGGGTGCCGCCCACGCTGATTCAAGAGGCCGGGGCTGATCACCGGCTGGACATCACCTACTGCATTCTCGATCGGGTCGGTAACAACTCACGCTGGGCGCCCGGGCTCACCCTCATGCTGTTCAGTTAGGTTTTTGTAGGAACGAGGACGAGCGGGCTTGCCCCAATGCCACTCAGCTAAGGTTTTTGTAGGAGCCCCCCTCGTTCCTACACTGAACGCTATTTGCTTGCCCAGGCTCACCCGGTAACCCTGGATAACAGACCTTCTATGCATATTCCCAAAAGTTAGTTTATTTATAAAATAAACATCATTAAGGTATATAAACCGGACCACCGGACATTCCTGATTTCAGCGTTTCAACGAATGTGAGGTAGGTATGGTCAGCGTTATCCCGGTGTTTCAAGCCAGGGCATCCAGTGCAGCCAAGGAGCAGCATTGATGTCCAATCTGACAAAGCCTCCCTTCCAGAGTGATCTGGACATCGCCCCGCCATTGTTGCCCGCCCAGGTGCTGCGCAACGACGCCCAGGCCCTCGACGCCGCCCACGCGCTTGCCAAGGCCGCTCGCCTGCAAGCCGGGCTGCGCGACCAGCAACGCCGATTACCCTGGGCCGAAATCGAGCAGTTCACCCGCAGCGGCCTGGGCAGTATTTCCATCCCCCGCGAGTACGGCGGCCCGCAAGTGTCGTTCGTGACCCTGGCCGAAGTGTTCGCCATTATCAGCGCGGCCGACCCGGCCCTGGGGCAAATCCCGCAGAACCACTTCGGCATCCTGCACGGGCTGCAAAGCGCCGCCAGCGAAGCGCAGAAGAAGGTGCTGTTTCAACGTGTCCTGGACGGCTGGCGCATCGGCAATGCCGGCCCGGAGCGCGGAACCAAAAACACTCTGGAATTGAAAGCGCGGATCACCCGCGACGGTGACGACTTCATCCTCAACGGCCAGAAGTTCTATTCCACCGGTGCGCTGTTTGCACATTGGGTAGCGGTCAAGGCCTTGAACGATGACGGTCGGCAAGTCATGGCATTTGTACACCGTGGCAGCCACGGGCTGCGTATTGTCGATGACTGGTCGGGCTTTGGCCAACGCACCACCGCCAGCGGCACCGTGCTGCTGAACAATGTCCCGGTGGCTGCCGACCTGGTCGTGGAAAACTGGCGCCTGGGCCAGACCCCGAACATTCAGGGCGCGGTATCGCAATTGATCCAGGCCGCGATCGACCTGGGCATCGCCCGGGGGGCGCTCGACGATACCCAGCGTTTTGTACGCGAACACTCGCGACCGTGGATCGATGCCAAGGTCGAACGCGCCAGCGATGATCCCTACGTGATCGCCGACATCGGCAAACTGCACATCGAGTTGCACGCCGCGCAAGCGCTACTGCGCAAAGCCGGCCAGGTTCTGGATCACATCAGTGCCGCGCCCCTCACCGAACAGTCAGCCGCACGCGCCTCGATTGCCGTCGCGCAGGCCAAGGTGCTGAGCACCGAGGTCTCGTTGCTGGTCAGCGAAAAACTCTTCGAACTGGCCGGCAGCCGCGCCACCCTCGCCGAATTCAATTTCGATCGACACTGGCGCAACGCACGTGTCCACACCCTGCATGACCCGGTGCGCTGGAAGTATCACGCCATCGGCGCCTGGCACCTCAACGGCAAGTTGCCGGCACGGCATTCCTGGATCTGACGAACCGCCCCCCTGGAGAACAACATGACATGCTCTCAAGCCGTCGCGGTCATCACCAGCGATGAACAAGCCTTGATAGTCGCCAGCGACCTGGCTGAAGACCTGCGGCGCGACAGCGCCTTGCGCGACCGAGAACGTCGCCTGCCGCTGCCGGAGCTGGAGGTATTTTCCCGCTCCGGCCTGTGGGGCATCAGCGTGCCCAAGGCCTACGGCGGCGCGGGTGTATCGAATGTCACCCTGGCCAAGGTCATTGCGCTGATCGCTCAAGCCGATGCGTCACTGGGACAGATACCGCAAAACCATTTCTATGCCCTGGAAGTACTGCGGGTGAATGGCAGCCCGGCGCAACAGCAACGCCTGTACGCCGAAGTACTGGCCGGCCAACGCTTCGGCAACGCCCTGGCGGAACTGGGCACCCGGACCGCCCACGAGCGCATCACCCAGCTGACCCGCGACGGTGACGGATTTCGCATCAGCGGCCGCAAGTTCTACGCCACCGGCGCGCTCTACGCGCAGCGGATCCCGACCTCGGTGGTGGATGAACACGGCGTACAGCAACTGGCCTTCGTCCCGCGCGAAAGCCTGGGCCTGACGGTGATCGATGACTGGAGCGGCTTCGGCCAACGCACCACCGGCAGCGGTTCGGTAGTGTTCGACAACGTGTGGGTCGCGGCCTCTGACGTGATCCCGTTTCAAAGCGCGTTTGAACGCCCGACGCCGGTCGGCCCGCTGGCACAAATACTTCATGCGGCCATCGACACCGGTATCGCTCGCGCGGCCTTCGAGGACGCCTTGCATTTTGTGCGCACCAAGACCCGGCCCTGGATCGATGCGGGCAGCGACACGGCCAGCGAAGATCCGCTGACCCTGAAAAGCTTTGGTCACCTGAGCATCCGCCTGCACGCCAGCGAAGCCCTGCTGGAGCGTGCCGGTGAATACCTCGACCGCGCCCAGGCCGATCCCCATGCCGCATCCGTTGCCGCCGCGTCCATCGCCGTGGCCGAGGCCCGCGCCCTGAGCACCGAAATATCCCTGGCCGCCGGCAGCACCTTGTTTGAACTCGCCGGCAGCCAGGCAACCCTCGCCGAACACGGCCTGGATCGGCACTGGCGCAACGCACGGGTGCACACCCTGCACGACCCGGTGCGCTGGAAGTACCACGCGGTGGGCAATTACTACCTCAACGATGAAAACCCGCCACTGCGAGGGACGATTTGATGCGCCAGGCTGTGCCCCCCAGGAAGAAAATCCTGCTCAATGCCTTCAACATGAACTGCATCGGGCACATCAACCATGGACTGTGGACGCATCCACGCGACACCTCGACCCAGTACAAGAACCTCGAATACTGGGTCGAACTGGCGCAGTTGCTGGAGCGCGGGCTGTTCGACGGGTTGTTTATCGCCGATATCGTCGGTGTATACGACGTCTACCAGAATGCTGTCGACGTGCCGCTCAGGGAGTCAATCCAGCTGCCGGTCAACGACCCGCTGCTACTGGTCTCGGCCATGGCCGCCGCCACCCGCAACCTTGGTTTCGGCCTGACCGCCAACCTCAGCTATGAACCGCCGTATCTGTTCGCCCGGCGCATGTCGACCCTCGATCACCTGAGTCGTGGCCGGGTGGGTTGGAACATCGTCACCGGCTACCTGGACAGTGCGGCCAAGGCCATGGGTTTGCGCGAGCAAGTCGAACATGACCGACGCTATGACCAGGCCGACGAGTACCTGCAGGTGCTGTACAAACTGTGGGAAGGCAGTTGGGAGAACGACGCGGTGCTCAACGATCCGCAAGCGCGGGTCTACGCGCAGCCGAACAAAGTCCACAAGATCGAGCATCGGGGTGAGTTCTATCAGGTCGAGGGCTATCACCTCTGCGAACCGTCGCCACAACGCACGCCCGTGCTGTTCCAGGCCGGCAGCTCGGAGCGCGGCCTGCGGTTCGCCGGCCGGCATGCCGAGTGCGTGTTTATCAGTGGACAGAACAAAGCCGCAACCAAGCTTCAGGTCGACAAGGTCCGCGCCAGCGCGCTGCAAGACGGCCGCAACGCGGACGACATCAAGGTATTCATGGGCCTCAACGTGATCGTCGGCGCTACCGAAGAACTGGCCTGGGCCAAGCACGCCGAGTACCTGAGCTACGCCAGCGCCGAGGCCGGCGTGGCGCATTTCAGTGCGTCGACCGGGATTGATTTTTTCCAATACGAACTGGACGAACCCATCCAGTACGTGAAGAGCAACGCCATCCAGTCAGCCACCAAGACCCTGCAGGAAAACCACTGGACGCGCCGCAAGTTGCTTGAACAACACGCCCTTGGTGGTCGCTACATCACCCTGGTCGGCTCGCCCGAGCAGGTGGCCGACGAACTGGAATCCTGGATCAGCGAAACCGGGCTGGATGGCTTCAACCTGACGCGCATGGTGACCCCGGAAAGCTATGTGGATTTTATCGACTGGGTGATTCCCGAGTTGCAGCGGCGAGGCTCCTACAAGACCGCGTATGCAGCCGGGACTCTGCGCGAAAAAATCTTTACGCGTGATGCGCATTTACCCCAACAACACACCGGCTCCACCTACCGCCACCCTTGACTGGACATTCATGATGAAAAAAACCTCGCTCGCCCTCCCAGTCAAGGCTCTGGCCCTGACCCTAGGTCTGTACTGCCCGACGCTGTTTGCCGCCGACGCGCCGCTGAAAGTCGGCACCACCGCGGCCTTCGCGATTCCCCTGGAAGCCGCCGTCGAAGAAGCCGACAAACAAGGCTTGAAAGTCGAGCTGGTGGAGTTCACCGATTGGATCGCGCCGAATGTCAGCCTGGCCGCCGGCGATATCGATGTGAACTACTTCCAACACATTCCTTTCCTGGAAAACGCCAAGGCGGCGGCCGGCTTTGACCTGGTGCCGTTCGCACCCGGCATCATCAACAACGTCGGCCTGTACTCGAAAAAATACAAACGTTTCGCCGAACTGCCCGAGGGTGCCAGCGTGGCGATTGCCAACGACCCGATCAACAGCGGTCGCGGCTTGCAACTGCTGGCCAAGGCCGGCCTGATCAGTCTCAAGCCAGGCGTGGGCTACAAGGCTACCGAAGAGGACATCACCGCCAACCCCAGGCACCTCAAAATCCTGCAAGTGGAAGCGGTGCAACTGGTGCGGGCCTATGACGACGCCGATCTGGTGCAGGGTTACCCGGCGTATATCCGCCTGTCCAAAACCTTCGATGCCGAGTCGGCGCTGCTGTTCGATGGCATCGATCACAAGGAATACGTGATCCAGTTCGTGATCCAGCCCACCCGCAAGACCGACCCCAGGCTGATCAAGTTCGTCGACATTTATCAGCATTCGCCGGTGGTGCGCGCGGCCCTGGATAAATCCCTCGGCAAACTCTACCAAGTCGGCTGGGAAGGTTGAACATGAGTGCTGCCAACGCCCGATTGCGCGACCTCGGCACACCGCCTTGGGAGGCGCAGCAGACCGCGCTTCATCCCGAGCTGAACGGCGCCCATGTGCGCTTTATCAACCTCGGCAAAACCTATGACGGCACGGTCCATGCCCTGCAAGGCATCGACCTGGCGATCCAGCACGGTGAAGTGTTCGGCATCATCGGCCGCAGCGGCGCCGGCAAGTCATCGCTGATCCGTACCATTAACCGTCTGGAGCGACCCAGCAGTGGCCGGGTGCTGATCGATCAAGTGGATATCGGCGACTTCGATGAAGACCGCCTGGTGGCGCTGCGTCGGCGCATTGGCATGATCTTCCAGCACTTCAACCTGATGTCGGCCAAGACCGTATGGCAGAACGTCGAGTTGCCCCTCAAGGTCGCCGGCGTCCCCAAGGCGCAGCGTCAGCAAAAGGTCCGCGAGTTGCTGCAACTGGTGGGACTGCAGAACAAGCACCAGACCTATCCCGCGCAGTTGTCCGGTGGGCAAAAGCAACGCGTCGGCATCGCCCGTGCATTGGTCCACGACCCGCAGATCCTGCTGTGCGACGAAGCCACTTCGGCGCTCGACCCGCAAACCACGCAATCGATCCTCGGCTTGCTGCGTGAGATCAACCAGCGCCTGGGCCTGACCATTGTGCTGATCACCCACGAGATGGCGGTCATCCGCGAGATTTGCCACCGCGTGGTAGTTCTGGAGCACGGACGGATTGTCGAGCAAGGCCCAGTCTGGGAAGTATTTGGCAACCCCCGGCATGCAGTCAGTAAAACCCTGTTGGCACCGCTGCAACATGGCTTGCCGGAGGAGCTGCAAGGTCGCTTGCAACCCACGCCAAGCGGGGCGGATGCGGCCGTGGTGCTGCGCCTGCAGTTCACCGGCAGCAGCGAAGACGAACCGGACCTGGGTGCGTTGATCGGCGCCCTCGACGGGCGCGTACGGTTACTGCAAGGCGGGGTCGAGCGCATCCAGGGCCACGCCTTGGGGCAACTGCTGCTGGCAGTCAGCGGCTCGTCCCTGGGCGCCGAAGCACTGCGCGCCCGTGCGTTGCGTTGGGCACAACAGGTCGAGGTACTGGGTTATGTGGTTTGAGCGTTTAGTGCAGGGCCTCATCGACACCTTGTTGATGGTCGGCGTGTCGTCAGTGATCGCCCTGTGGGTGGGCGTTCCGCTGGCGGTATTGCTGGTCACCAGCGACAAGGGCGGGATCTTCCAGGCGCCCACGCTGAATCGGGCGCTGGGGGCATTCGTCAATCTGTTCCGCTCGATTCCCTTTCTGATTCTGATGGTCGCGTTGATCCCCTTCACCCGGTTGATCGTCGGTACCACCTACGGTGTGTGGGCCGCCGTGGTGCCGCTGACTATCGCCGCCACGCCGTTCTTTGCGCGGATCGCCGAGGTCAGCCTGCGGGAAGTCGACCACGGCTTGATCGAGGCCGCGCAAGCCATGGGCTGCCGACGCTGGCACATCGTCTGGCACGTGCTGCTGCCCGAAGCGCTGCCGGGGATTGTCGGCGGGTTCACCATTACCCTGGTGACCCTGATCAACTCCTCGGCGATGGCCGGCGCGATTGGCGCCGGCGGCCTGGGGGATATTGCCTACCGCTATGGTTACCAGCGTTTTGACAGCCAGGTCATGCTGAGCGTGATTGTGGTGCTGGTGATCCTGGTGGCGGCGATTCAGTTGGGCGGGGATCGGTTGACGCGGGTACTGAACAAACGCTGAAAGGCCGGAAGCACCCTTGTGGCGAGCGGGCTTGCCCCGCGTTGGGCTGCGCAGCAGCCCTCAAACCTGCCATACCGGTTTGACTGGATCAACCGGGAGGCTTTTTTGGGGCTGCTGCGCAACCCAACGGGGGACAAGCCCCCTCGCCACAGGACAAGCCTCGCCACAGGAGGGTGTTTGTGGCACGTGCTGCTGCCCGACGAGCGGCCAGGGATTGTCGGCGCGATTGGCGCCGGCGGCCTGGGGGATCTTGCCTACCGCTATGGTTACCAGCGTTTTGACAGCCAGGTCATGCTGAGCGTGATTGTGGTGCTGGTGATCCTGGTGGCGGCGATTCAGTTGGGCGGGGATCGGTTGACGCGGGTACTGAACAAACGCTGAAAGGCCGGAGGCACCTCTTGTGGCGAGCGGGCTTGCCCCGCGTTGGGCTGCGCAGCAGCCCTCAAACCTGCCATCCCGGTTTGACTGGATAAACCGGGAGGCTTTTTTGGGGCTGCTGCGCAGCCCAACGCGGGACAAGCCCCCTCGCCACAGGACAAGCCCCTAGCCACGGGACAAGCCTCGCCACAGGAGGGTGCTTGGTACGTTCGCCACAGGGTATATTCGGTTATTTCCACGCTTGGTATTGCCCGGATGACTCTGCGACCCGACGACCTCGATCGAATCACCGCCACGACGCTCGGCCATTACAACCAGGTGGCCGAGGTTTTTCGGGCCGGCACCCGTGATCACGATGTGAGCCAGAATATCGACGCGCTGTTGCGGCATATCCAGGGCTCGGCGCCTTTTACCGTGCTGGATTTCGGTTGTGGGCCGGGGCGGGATTTGCAGACCTTCACCCGTCTGGGGCATATCGCGGTGGGGCTGGACGGCTCCGAGCGTTTCGCGCAGATGGCGCGCGAAGACAGTGGCTGCGAGGTGTTGCAACAAGACTTCCTGAAGCTCGACCTGCCCGTCGAACGCTTCGATGGCATCTTCGCCAACGCGGTGCTGTTTCATATTCCCGGGCAGGAATTGCCGCGCGTTCTCAAACAGCTTTACGCGGCACTGAAACCCGGTGGCGTGTTGTTCAGTTCCAACCCCAGGGGCGAGAACCAGGAAGGCTGGAATGGGCCCCGGTATGGTGCCTACCATGACCTGCAGGCCTGGCAGGCGCTACTCACCGCCGCCGGGTTCGACGAACTGGAACACTATTATCGACCCGCCGGCTTGCCACGGGAACAGCAGCCTTGGCTGGCCAGTGTCTGGCGCAGACCAAAGACCGCATGATCCCGTGGCAGGCGTGAATCAGTCGGCGTTCCGCGGCTCCCGAATCTTGTACCAGGCCACATACAGCGCGGGCAAAAACAACAATGTCAGCAGGGTGGCGATAATGATCCCGCCGATCATCGCGTAGGCCATCGGCCCCCAGAAGACTTCCCGGGCGATGGGGATCATGCCCAGGCTGGCCGCCGCCGCGGTCAGCAGAATCGGTCGGCGGCGGTGCTCGGTGGCTTGCACCACCGCATCCCACGGCGCATAGCCATCCTGTTCGTAAGCATCGATCTGCGTCACCAGGATCACCGAGTTGCGGATGATGATGCCGATCAGCGCGAGAATCCCGAGGATCGCCACAAAGCCCATGGGCGTACCCGTGGGAATCAACGCCAGCACCACGCCGATCAGTCCCAGCGGCGCAACACTGGCCACCAGGAACATCTTCTGCACGCTGTGCAACTGGATCATCAGAAAGGTCGCCATCAAAAACAGCATCAACGGCACTACGCGGGCAATCGGACCCTGGGCCTTGCCGCTTTCTTCCACGGTGCCGCCGGTGGCGACTTCGTAGCCCACCGGCAGGCCAGCGCTGAACTTGTCGATCGCGGGCTTGAGTTGCTTGACCAGATCCGTCGGCTGCATGTCATCGCGCACGGCGGCCTTGATGGTGATGGTCGGTTTGCGATCGCGCCGCCATACCAATGGCTGTTCCAGCTCATAACCCACGGTGGCGAACGCCAGCAGCGGAATCGAGGTCCCGCTCGGGGTAACGATCTGCAAGTTCTGCAGGGTTTCCGGGGTGCCGCGCTCGGCATCTTCGGCACGCCCCACCACGTTGATCAGGTAGATATCGTCGTTGACCTGGGTCACCGCCGCACCGCTGACCACGCTGTTCAGCAACTGCGCCACGTCTTCGGAGGACAGCCCCAGCTGTCGCGCCTTGTCTTGGGCGATATCGATCCGCAGGACTTTGCCCGGCTCATTCCAGTCGTAGATGATCTCCCCCAGGTGGCTGTTGTTATCCAGCAAGGTCGCCAGCTCAATCGCGTGTCTACGCACTTGGTTGATGTCCTTGCCAGACACCCGGTACTGGATCGGGCGTCCCACCGGCGGGCCCATTTCCAGCGGCTGGACAAAACTGCCCACCCCGACGAAGTCATCCCGCAGACGCTTTTGCAGGCGCTCGATCAGCGCCCCGCGCTCTTCCAGGCCTTTGCTGACAATCACCAACTGCGCGTAGTACGGGTTCTCCAGTTGCTGATCCAGCGGCAGGTAGAAACGAATCGCGCCCTGGCCGATATAGGTGCTCCAACGGGCAATGTCCGGATCATCCTTGATGATCGCTTCAAGACGATCCACCGCCTTGCGGGTTTCATTGATCGAAGCGTTTTGCGGCAGGTTGAGATCGACGAGGATCTCCGGGCGGTCCGAAGACGGGAAAAACTGGTTCTGCACAAACTGCATGGAAAACACCGACGCCACAAACAGCAATACAGTGATGCCAATTGCCCACCAACGGTTGCGCATGGCCCACAACATCCCGCCGTTAAAGGCCCGACCAACGCGTCCCGGTTCCTCGTCGTGGGGTTTGACCTTGCTGCTGAGGATGTGCACGCCAATCACCGGCGCAAACAACACCGCCACCACCCACGACACCAGCATCGCCACGGCAATCACCGCGAACAGGGTGAAGGTGTACTCGCCCGCCGAGCTGGCGTTCAAGCCGATAGGCACGAAACCAGCCACTGTCACCAGCGTACCGGTCAACATCGGGAACGCGGTGGACGTGTAGGCGTAGGTCGCCGCCTGCTCCTTGGTTTCACCTTTTTCCAGGCGCGTGATCATCATTTCCACGGTGATCATCGCGTCGTCCACCAGCAGGCCCAAGGCGATGATCAAGGCGCCCAGCGATACCCGCTGCATGGTGATGCCGCTGTATTCCATAAACACAAATACCAGCGCCAGCACCAACGGAATGGAACACGCCACCACCAATCCGGCACGCAGGCCGAGGCTGATAAAACTCACCACCAAGACGATGATGACCGCTTCGAACAGCGCGCTGGTAAAGCCACCGACGGCTTCTTCCACCACCTCCGCCTGATCGGAGACCTTATGCACGCCGACGCCCACCGGCAGATCGGCGGTCAGGTCGTCCATGCGCTGGTGCAGCGCCTGGCCGAACTCCTGGATGTTGCCGCCCTTTTGCATGGCGATGGCCAGGCCAATCGCCTGTTTGCCATTGAAGCGAAACATCGGCCGCGCCGGATCGACATAGCCCCGCGTGATATCGGCGATATCCGCCAGGCGGTAGAAGCGGTCATTGAGCCGCAGGTTGACGTTGGCCAGGTCTTTTTCCGAAGCGAACTGCCCGGAGGTGCGCACGGAAATCCGCTCCGGCCCGGCCTCGATCACCCCGGCCGGAGTCACCGCGTTTTGCGCTTGCAGGCTCTGTACCACTTGCCGCTGGTCAATGCCCAGGGCCGCCAGTTTGCGCGTGGAGAAATTCAGGTAAATCACTTCGTCCTGCTGGCCGATCATCTCGACCTTGCCCAACCCCGGCACCGCCCGAATCTCGGCCCGCACCTGCTCCACATAGTCGCGCAGCTGGCGCATCGACAGACCGTCGGCGGTAAAGGCGTACACCGAGCCGAACACGTCACCGAACTCATCGTTGAACGCCGGTCCCTGCAACCCTTGGGGGAAGCTGCCGCGGATGTCATCGATCTTCTTGCGCACCTGGTACCAGATCCCGGGAATGTCCTTGGCGCTGGTGGTGTCGCGCAGGAACACGAACACCGTGGACTCACCGGGTCGGGTGTAGCTTTTCACGTAGTCGAGGGAGTCGAGTTCTTCGAGTTTTTTCTCGATGCGGTCGGTGACTTGCTTGAGGGTTTCCTCCTGGGTCGCGCCAGGCCAGCGCGTCTGGATCACCATGGTCTTGATGGTGAAGGAAGGATCTTCCTCGCGCCCCAGATTCATGTAGGAGAACACGCCCATCAGCAGCGCGACGAACATCAGGAACCAGACGAAGGACTGATGCTTGAGGGCCCAGTCGGATAAGTTGAAACTCCCTTTCATCGCGGGCTGTCCTCATCGATTTTGACTTTTTGCCCGGGCTTCAGGCTGTTGACGCCAGCACTGACCACGCGCTCGCCGGGCTGGACACCGCCCTCCAGCAAGACATGCTGTTCATGGCGGCTGACCAGGCTGACATCGCGGGGCTGTACGGTCTGGTTCTGCAGATCAATCACCCAGATGCGGGTCTTGCCGTCGACTTCCTGTATCGCACCGAGGGGCAACTCGATACGCGGCGCGATGGCCGAACTCAAGGTCACGCTGATCGCCGTGCCCAGGCGAAAGGCCGCAGGAGGCTCGGCCAGGGTCAGGCGGGCGCGACGGGTACGCGTGGCGCTTTGGGCCTGGGGTTCGATTTCGCGCACGATGGCGGTGGTGTTGGCCCCGGGATCCAACTGCGCGGCCACGTGAAACACCACGTCCGGCGGCAAGCGCTCGGCGAGGCCAGCGGGCAGATCAATCACCGCCTCCTTGATGTCCGGACGCGCCAGCGTCACCACTTGCTGGCCGGCGCTGACCACTTGGCCAGCCTCGGCATTCCAGGCCGTGACAATGCCGGCATGGTCGGTGTGCAATTCGGCGTAATTGAGCTGGTCCCTGGCCTGATCGACGGCGGCCTTGGCTTGATCGAGGGAGGCCTGGGTAGTTTTCAGGTCGGTCTGGGCCAGATCCAGTTGCGCCTGGGCCCCGACGCCACGGTTGAACAGCGCTTGCTGGCGCCGCGCATTGGCCTGGGCATTGATCCATTGGGCCTGGACACGGGCCAGGTCGCCCTGGGCCGCACGCAGCTGGTTCTGTTGGTCAGTGGGGTCGAGCACCGCCAGCAAGGCGCCCTTTTCCACTTCGGCGCCCACGTCCACGGCGCGCCGAGCGATACGGCCCGGCACGCGGAACCCCAGGTTGCTTTCGTAGCGCGCCTGGATGGTGCCGGCGAAACGCCCGAGGTTTTCCTGATCTTCTGACTTCACTTCAATCGAGAGCACCGGGCGCACCGGCTCCGGGGCCGGTTCTTCCTTGGAACAGGCGATCAGCGTCAGGCTGGTGGCAAGTATCAGCGTCAGGTGCTTCATGGCTGCACTCCCTTGGCCTGGGCGGGGTCCGGTGGTTGGGCGATTTCCACCTGCATGCCGGGGTGCAGCAATTGCCCACCGGCCACCACGACTTTTTCGCCGCCCTTGAGGCCGTCACTGATGATCACCTTGCCGGTCAGGTAACGGCCAACGGTGACTCTGTGCAATTGAGCCTTGCCGTCGTCGTCCACCAGCCACACGGCAGGCTTTGGCTCCTTGAGGTCCTTGGTAAGGGCCGCCCAGGGCAACTCAATGCTGCGTTTGGCCGGCCCGTTGGCCGTGGCGCTGACCACCGAGCCCAGTTGCATGCCCTTGGGCAAATCGTCCAGCGCGATCTTTACCTGCACCGTGCCGCTGTTGGCGGCCACCGCCGGGGTGACTTCGCGGACCCGGCCCAGGGTCTTGACGGTCGGGTTATCCAGCAGGCTGACGGTGATCGGCGTGTCGGCCGGCGGCTCCATCAATAACGCTTCATAGACGTTGAACACCGCGTCACGCGCACCATCGCGAGCCAGGCTGAAAATCGGCACGGTGGCCTGCACCACTTGGCCGACTTCCGCCTGGCGCGCGGTAATCACGCCCGGCGCGTCCGCGACCAAGGCGGTGTAGCTCAATTGCTCGCGAGCATTGGCCAGTTGCGCCTGGGCGGCCGCCAGCGCGCTTTGGCTGCTGCGCAATGCGGCTTGGGCCGAGTCGTACTCGCTGCGACTGGTGTAGCCCTTGGGCAAGAGTTTTTCCTGGCGCACAAAAGCGGCGGCGGTCTGTTTGACCCGCGCCTGTTCCGCCACCACTTGAGCCTGGGCGGAATTGACGTTGGTCTGCAAATCCTTGGGATCGAGCTTGGCCAGCACCTGATTGGCCGTCACGCGGTCGCCGACATCAACCATGCGCTGGACGATTTTGCCACCGACACGAAACGACAGATCGGTCTGCACACGCGCCTGAATATCCCCGGTGAGGGTCACGGCGGCGGCAAAGTCACCCAGCTGCACCGTTTGCACAAATACCCTGGAGTGCTCCTTGGGTGCAGATTTTTCCTGTCCGCAGCCGCTGAGCAATGTCAGTAGGGCAAGACCACATATCAATGTCGAGGTTAGACCGCCCATGCAGGCTCCTTTTGCGTGATGCTGACGTGCCAGTGTCTATGCGACTCTGAGCTTAGTTCAGGGTTCCTTATCCGCAGGGAGGATCCCATACTTACGCTCGTTCTCAGTCAGATACGACGCTCATGCTCAAGACTTTAGCGGTGGCCAACTACCGCTCGATCAATAAACTGGTGGTGCCACTGGATCGGCTGAACCTGATCACCGGGCCCAATGGCAGCGGTAAATCCAACCTGTATCGCGCCTTGCGCCTGCTGGCAGAGACCGCGCAGGGCGGCGTGATCAACGCCTTGGCCCGTGAAGGCGGGCTGGATTCGACCTTCTGGGCCGGGCCCGAAACCATCAGTCGCCGCATGCTCAATGGCGAAGTCGCGGTGCAGGCAACCGTGCGCCAGGGCGTCAAGCGTTTGCGCCTGGGGTTTGCCGGGGAAGATTTCAGCTACGCGATTTCCTTGGGCCTGCCAGAACCCAGCACGTCTTATTTCTGTCTCGACCCCGAGATCAAGAAAGAATGCATCTGGGCCGGCCACCTGTACCGCCCGGCGAGCCTGCTGGTGCAACGCTCCGGACCATTGGTCCGCGCCCGCGAGGGTCGCGCCTGGGATGTGCTGGCGCAACACACGCCGGACTATCACAGCCTGTTCGATCAAGTCGGCAGCCTGCGAGGCTCGCCGGAAGTATTGATGCTGCGCGAAAGCATTCGCGGCTGGCGCTTTTACGATCATTTTCGCAGCGACGCCGACGCACCGGTGCGCCTGCCGCAACTGGGAACGCGCACGCCGGTGCTGCACCACGATGGCCGCGATCTGGCGGCGGCGTTGCAGACCATCCGGGAAATCGGCGACCCCGAGGCGTTGCAGCGGGCGATCAGCGATGCGTTTCCCGGCGCCCGCTTGAATATCGAACCGTTGCAGGGCGGGCGCTTCGCCATTGAGTTTTATCAGGAAGGCTTGCTGCGCCCGTTGTCAGCGGCGGAGCTGTCGGATGGAACCTTGCGCTATTTGTTGCTGGTCGCCGCGCTGCTGACGCCACGCCCACCGACGATGATGGTGCTGAACGAACCGGAAACCAGTCTGCACCCGGACCTGCTGCCAGCGCTGGCACGCTTGATTATCCAGGCCTCACAACGCTGCCAGGTGTGGGTGGTGTCCCATGCCAGCCGCCTGATTGCCGCATTGCAGCAGGATGAGCAGTGCAATTCGATTGTGCTGGAGAAGGTGATGGGACAGACGCAGATTGTCGGGCAACGGGTGTTGGATGAGCCGGCGTGGCATTGGCCGAGCTGAATACAGAGGGCCTGGAACCGGCCGCCTACGCCAGGCCTAAAAAAACGCCGACGCTGTCTTAGCCGTCGGCGTTAAAACCTTGAAGCGGGTTTAGCGAATCAGAACGCCGGCACGACAGCGCCGTTGTACTTCTTCTCGATGAAAGCCTTGACTTCAGGGCTGGTCAGGGCCTTGGAGAGTTTCTGGATAGCCTCGCTGTCCTTGTTGTCCGGGCGGGCGACCAGGAAGTTCACGTAGGGCGAATCGGACGACTCAATGACCAATGCATCCTTGGCCGGATTCAGGCCGGCTTCCAGCGCGTAGTTGGTGTTGATCATGTCCAGGTCGACCTGGTCCAGAACCCGTGGCAACAGGGCTGATTCCAGCTCCTTGAACTTCAGGTTCTTCGGGTTGCTCACGATATCCTTGGGTGTGGACAGTGCGTTTTTCGGGTCTTTCAGGGTGATCAGGCCAGCCTTTTGCAGCAGCAACAGGGCACGGCCGCTGTTGGAACCTTCGTTGGGAATTGCCACGGTGGCGCCGTCCTCAAGGTCGTCGAGCTTGGTGACTTTCCTGGAATAACCACCGAACGGTTCAACGTGAACACCGACGACGGTGACCAGGTTGGTACCCTTGCCTTTGTTGAAGTTTTCCAGGTACGGCAGAGTCTGGAAGTAGTTGGCGTCCAGACGCTTCTCGGCCACTTGAACGTTCGGCTGCACGTAGTCGGTGAACACCTTGATTTCCAGGTCCACGCCTTCTTTGGCCAGGGTCGGCTTGATCAGCTCGAGGATTTCGGCGTGGGGCACCGGAGTGGCGGCGATGACCAGTTTTTCGTTGGCCTGGGCCAGGCCGGTGGTCAAGGCAGCCGCCAGTGCGGTGAACAACAGAAACTTTTTCATGCAGTGTCCTTAATCGAAAATCCAGGGCGTCGGTGACGACCATTTCTTATATGCGGTGCCAGCGAAGTGCTATCGCGGCATGCAACGGACAATACCGGTATTTTTTATTCCCGAACAATACCTTTTATTCACTTTGATATTCCATTTCACTCATACGGAACTCAGGTTGCCGAGCAAACGCTTCAACGCCGCACGCTCGCCTTCGCTGCCGCCGCTGAGGATCTGCCGTGCTTGCTGCTCAATCTGCGTCACGGAGGGCACGGGCAAATTCAAATGCTCCGGCAAAATCTCAGCGCCATGGCTGACCAGCAGCGCAAAGTGAATCACGTTCTCCAATTCCCGGGTGTTACCCGGCCAACTGTGCTGCTCGAGCAGCCGTTGCGCGGCATCGCTGATCAGCGGCACCGGCAACTCCAGGCGCTGGCTGTAGATGCCGAGAAAGTACTCGGCCAGGGCCGCAATGTCGCCCACGCGCTCACGCAGTGCCGGCAGTTCAAGTTGGCCTTCACCGAGGTAATGGAACAGGCGTTCGTGAAACTTTCCAGCGGCCACGGCCTGCGCCAGGTCGATACTGGTGGCGGCAACCAGGCGCACATCCACCGGGCTGGGCTGCCGGGCCCCGACCCGGGTGACTTCGTGATTTTCCAGGGCGGCCAGCAATTTGCTCTGGATCGGCAACGGCAAGTCGCCGATTTCATCCAGATACAACGTGCCGCCATTGGCTGAACCAAACCAGCCGGCGCGACTGCTGGCTGAACCGCCGTGGCTGCCGGCGGCATAGCCGAACAGTTCGGCATCGGCGTAGGTCGGGCTGATGGCGCCGCAGTTGACCGAGACAAACAAGCCACCGCGATCACTGCCGCGATGGATATGCCGCGCCAGCAATTCCTTGCCGGTGCCGGTTTCGCCGCGAATCAACACCGGCAAGGCGCGAGGGGCAAGGTTTTCGAGGTCTTCACGCAACTGACGAGAACGCGGATCGACGAACACCAGCGCCTTGGCGCGGATGCTCAAAGGGCTTTTTTCCGCGTCGGGGAAGGTCAGCAATGACTGACCATAAATTTCATGCAGACTCATGGCAAACTCCCGCCCCGCGTTCAGGACGGGGCGTTGAACAGGTTCAGGCGCGGCGCCGGGCGTGGTGCTCCAGACGATTCTGCAGGCGATAGAGGTAGGCAAAACCCTGCTCCCAGCGCCGGTGGCCGGATTTCACGTTGATATGACCGGCGCCCGCCAGGATCCCGGCTTCGGCCCCCCAGTGACGCGCCATTTCCAGGGCCCTGGGGGCGCTGACAGCGCTGTCGTTATCGGAACTGACCAGTTGACTGGGAAATGGCAATAAGCCTGTCGGAATCGGCGCAAAGTTGCGCAACGCCGGTGCGCAGGCAGGCCGCTCGACATCCGCCGGCGCCACCAGCAAGGCCCCGCGTACCAGGCGCAAAGACTGCAACGGCGCGGTCGCGGCCCAGTGGGCGACGGTGATGCAGCCCAGGCTGTGGGCAATCAGAATGACCGGCGTACTGTCGGCAGCAATCGCCTCGGCCAGGGCCGCCACCCAATCCTCGCGGCGCGGCGTCAACCAGTCGGCCTGCTCCACGCGGGCGCTGTTGGGCAAACTGTTCTGCCAGTGGCTTTGCCAATGCTCTTCTGGCGATCCTTGCCAGCCCGGCACGATCAGGTAACGAATCGACTCGCTGTGCATGGGTGTGCCCTCCTGCAGCGCTTAACAATGCGGGTCAGTATAGGGACGCCATATATATTCGTTAAGGAATAAGAAGCTATTTATTAATAACCACAAGTGATTTTCAAGGTCGTTTGAAAGGGTTTTGAAAAGCAGGCGTATTGGGATCGCGATGAAAGGCTGGCGATGAAATGGGGTACGCGGTGTCCGGGTTAAAAATGCTGTGGCGGCCGGGCGATAGGCGGCAGGCTGGAGATCCGCCCCTCACCCTAACCCTCTCCCCAAAGGGGAGAGGGGACTGATCGGGGGATTTTGGCACTCTAGGGCAACCTGGAAGAGCAGCTTTGAATCCAAAATCAAAACGATTTCTCAGGTCGCCAAGTTTCTCCGCCCACTTCAGTCAGTCCCCTCGCCCCTCTGGGGAGAGGGGACTGAGCGGGGGATTTTGGCAATCTAGGGCAACCTGGAAGAGCAGCTTTGAACCCAAAATCAAAACGGTTTCTCAGGTCGCCAAGTTTCTCCGCCCACTTCAGTCAGTCCCCTCGCCCCTCTGGAGAGAGGGGACTGAGCGGGGGATTTTGGCAATCTAGGGCAACCTGGAAGAGCAGGTTTGAATCCAAAATCAAAACGATTTCTCAGGTCGCCAATTTTCTCCGCCCACTTCAGTCAGTCCCCTCGCCCCTCTGGGGAGAGGGGACTGAGCGGGGGATTTTGGCAATCTAGGGCAACCTGGAAGAGCAGCTTTGAACCCAAAATCAAAACGGTTTCTCAGGTCGCCAAGTTTCTCCGCCCACTTCAGTCAGTCCCCTCGCCCCTCTGGAGAGAGGGGACTGAGCGGGGGATTTTGGCAATCTAGGGCAACCTGGAAGAGCAGGTTTGAATCCAAAATCAAAACGATTTCTCAGGTCGCCAATTTTCTCCGCCCACTTCGGCCAGTCCCCTCGCCTCTGGGGAGCGGGGACTGATCGGGGGATTTTGGCAATCTAGGGCAACCTGGAAGAGCAGCTTTGAATCCAAAATCAAAACGGTTTTTCAGGTCGCCAATTTTCTCGGCCCACTTCGGTCAGTCCCCTCGCCCCTCTGGGGAGAGGGTTAGGGTGAGGGGCAGGTCTCAAGCCAACCACAACCCCCCCCTCCACCTCAGATCCAGGCTGCTTCAGACGGCCACCACTCAGCGCGGGTTGGCGTCACATAAGTCCCGCAACTGCTGCTGCAACGTCTGCCCCGCCGTGCCCGGACCACTGCGTCCATACAACGCCAATCGCACGCCTTGCACCGCCGGCAATCCGCTATCCGCTTCCAGCACGGCATGCCCGGGCAGCACCACTCGCTCCGGCAACAGGCTGATACCGAGCCCGGCCGCGACTGCCGAGCACACGCTCGCGAGGCTCGCGCTGGAATAGCCGATGCGCCAGCGCCAGCCACCGACTTCAAGGTGGTGGAGCATTTCATTGCGGTACAAACCACCCACCGGAAACGCCACCAACGGCAATGGGTCACGCCCCAGCGCCGGCGAGCGGCGACTATCGACCCAGCACAACGGCTCCGGCCATGACGCCAGGCAGTCGTCGCTGCTGCCCATCTGCTTGACCAGCAACACATCGAATTCACCCGCGCGGTATTGGCGCAGCAACTCCGGCCCCAGGCCGCTGGTGACTTCCAGGCGTACCCGTGGATAGGCCACGACAAATGCCGAAAGCAACGGCATCAAGCGTTCCGCAGCAAAATCCTCCGGTACGCCAAGGCGCAACACGCCGTCGCTGCGCTGGTTGATCAGCACGTCGGCGGCTTCCTCGTGCAGCGTCAGGATCCTGCGCGCATAGGCCAGCAGGCGCTCGCCCTCGGCGGTCGCCACGACCCGCCGCTGATCGCGGTCCAGCAGTTGGCAACCCACACTGTCTTCCAGGCGGCGAATCTGCTGGCTGACGGTGGATTGGGTCAGGTGCAGGCGCTCGGCGGCGCGCGTGAAGTTGGCGCACTCGATAACGGCGATGAAACTGCGCAACAACACGGGATCGAACATACGCTTCACCATCGTGAGTGCCACTGATTGGCATGGTTATATTTAATTTCAGAATACCTGAGTGCCTGTTCATACTTCACGCCGGATCGTCGCCCGCACCTGGGTCAAATCCCGTAGCAGCTGTCGAGTCGTGGCGAGGCTGGGCTCGACAGCTACTACGACGGTTCGGCTTGCGTTTGCGCGATAGCGTTCGAGAATCGTGCTCACGAGGTACTTTATGACTGATCAAGCAGGCCCCGCATGACATTGAATAACTCATTGGCCAGCAGACTCGCCGGCTGGGGCCTGCTGGTAGCACTGGGCCTCAACCTGCGGCCCATCCTCAGTTCCATCAGCCCGTTACTGGGAGAGATTCGCCACGCCACCGGCCTGGGTTTCCAGAGCAGCGCATTGCTCACCAGCCTGCCGGTGGTGTGCATGGGCCTGGTGGCGCTGGTCGGCATTCGGGTGGAAGCACAGTTGGGCGAAAGGCGTGGGATTGCCTTGGGCCTGATGATGATTCTGCTGGCCTGCGTGGCGCGCTGGCTGCTGGATCAGGCACCGGCACTGCTGATCACGGCGTTGTTCGGCGGCGCCGGCGTGGCGCTGGTCCAGGCGCTGGTGCCGGGCATGATCAAGCGCCAGTTCCATCACCGGGTGCCGCTGGCGATGGGGGTCTACTCCGCGTCGTTGATGGGCGGCGGTGGCTTGGCGGCGCTGCTCAGTCCGCTGGTCGCCAGCCACTTTCAGCATTGGCAGGCCGGGCTCGGTATCTGGTTGCTGCCAGCGCTCGGCGCGTTGCTGCTGTGGGCGTGGCTGCCGTTGGGCGCGGCGAAAAATCATCAGCCAACGGCGCCCTTCCAAGGCCTGCGCAACCGCCGTGCGTGGTTGCTGGCGCTGTATTTCGGCTTGGTCAATTGCGGTTACATGAGCATGGTGGCGTGGCTGCCGGCTTACTACCAGCAACTGGGCTGGGAGGTGCTGCCCAGCGGTTCACTGTTGGCCTTCATGACGATTTTCCAGGTCTGCGCCGCGCTGCTGATGCCGGCGCTGGCCCAACGCGGTATCGACCGCCGCCCCTTGCTGACCATCAGCCTGCTGGCGCAGACCGTGGGCTATCTGGGCTTGTGGCTGGCGCCGCTGCAACAACCCCATCTGTGGGTGGCGCTGATCGGTTTCGGCCTGGGCGCCTGTTTTGCCCTGAGCCTGTTGCTGACCCTCGACCACCGCCGCGACCCGCGTGAAGCCGGGCAACTGGCGGCGTTCGTGCAAGGCGTGGGCTTTTTGATCAACGCCGTCTCGCCATGGATGACCGGCTGGCTGCGGGAGTTGACTGGCAGCTTCACCAGCGCCTGGCTGGTGCTGACCTTCTCGGTGCTGGCAATGCTGGTGGTAACGCGGGTGTTCAGCCCCGCGACTTACCGCAGCCTCGCCGTCCCCGGCTAGCGAGTGCTCAGCGCGTCAGGGTTTGCGCCGGGCGGATCGGGTCCAGGGATGGGTTCGCGTTGCGTTCAAAACGATTGGCCCGGGTAAAGGTGCCGAAATCATTGAAGCGTACGCCCATCTCGGCCATCACCTTATGCGCCACCCTCGCCGTCATCTGCCGAATGTAGAACGGTTCCTTGACCACGAAGTGGTGAATGCCATGGGTGCTGCCGAAGTTGAAGCAGAACGCCTGCAACGGCCATAGCCACCAAGGGTTGAGGACCTGGGTTTGCTGGATCACGTTGCCCGGTTCGACATCGCCGTAGTAGTGCATGTTGGAGCTGACAAAGTGCAGGCAGAACGTGCGCAGCACATTGGGGCCGATAATCACCACGACGGCAATATCGATCACATGCATCGTCGACAGGGTGCCGGCCGACCAGTCAATCGGTGCGCCCAGCAGGCTGGCGACACCATTGGCGGCGTGAAAGCCGAGGAACACGTACCAGGCGCCCCAATGCAGGAGTGCCAGCGGCGCATACACCAGCAGCGACCGCTTGAGAATGCTCAGCTTGTGCTTCCAGGTCGCGGCTCGCAGGATGCGGATCAGCGCCGACATGATGTTGTCGCCGACCATCAGCAACCGCGCGATGCCCCAAGGCTCGCCATTGGTGATGGCGCGTTCTTCGATGTCGGCCTCGGTGCCGGAAACCTTGTGGTGATTCAGGTGCAGGTGGCGCCGTATCCACGGATTGATGGTACTTGGGCGCGCCAGCCAGACCAGGCCCATCATCAGGTTGTGGGGCAGGCGCTGCTTGCGAAAATACATGCTGTGGATCAGGTCATGCTCCAGTTCATGGGTCAGTGACGCCAGGAACGCGTTAAGCAACAGGCACGCCCACCCTGCCATATGCCCGGTGATGTACAGCGCCGCCGAACCGAGCATGCCCGCCAAGGCAAAGGCCAGGATGCCCGCGCCCAACGCATCCTGATGCCGTAGCCACGGGTGGCACCGGCGCAAACGCATGCCTTCGGCCAGCACCACTTCACGGATATGCGCCGCACGCTGTTGCGCGTTCATCTGTCGGGGACTTGCAGAAGTACCGTCCATGCTTCCATCCTCTTGCTTATTGATGCCTGTATCCTGCCTCAAGACTTTTGGCGGGACGCTAGCCCCGCACGCCAACCTGTTGACCGCAAGCGCCAATTGCCATGCCTGAAGCCACTTCCCTCGCCAGCTGGACCCGCGCCTTGCGCAAGCAACTCGACGCCCTCGGCCTCGACAGCGCGGCGCTGTGCGCCGAAGCCGGCCTTGATCCGCAGCACATGGACGACCCCAATGCACGCTACCCGTTATCCGCCACCACGCGCCTGTGGGAACTGGCGGTGCAGGCCAGTGGCGATCCGGCCATCGGTCTGCGGGTATCGCGGTTTGTCAGCCCTACCACCTTCCATGCGCTGGGCTATGCCTTGGTGGCCAGTGGCAGCCTGCGCGAGGTGTTCGAACGCATCGTGCGCTATCACCAGGTGGTCAGCGACGCGCTGTGCCTGGAGCTGAAACATGAAGGTGAGCGCTATTGTTTTCGCTTGCTGCGTGCAGAGGGTCGTCCGGCACCGGCCTTCGAGGCCATTGATGCGTTCGTGGCGATTTATGTGCGCACCTGTCGCAACCGCCTGGGACGTGACTATGCGCCGCTGGCGGTGTACCTGCGGCGCCCGGCGCCGGCCGACCCGGAGCCCTGGCACAAGGTGTTTCGCGCCCCTGTGTTTTTCGCCGCCGAGGAGGACCGCCTGGAATTCGCCCAGGCTGATTTCGACAGTCACCTGGACGACGCCAACCCGGAATTGGCCGAGCATAACGAAACGGTGCTCAAGCGTACGTTGGCGCAACTGCAACCGCTGACCTGGGAGCGCAAAGTGCGATCGGCGATTGAGGCCCAATTGCCGGACGGCGAACCCGGCGCCGAGCGCATTGCCCAGGCCTTGCACTTGAGCCTGCGCAGCTTGCAACGGCATTTGGCCGATGAAGGGTGTCGGTTCGATGCCCTGCTCAATGAGTGTCGGGAAAACCTTGCGCTGCAGCATTTGCGTGACCCGGATTGCTCGTTGGCCGAGATCAGTCATTTGCTCGGGTTTGCAGACACCAGCAGTTTCAACCGGGCGTTCAAGCGCTGGACCGGAATGACGCCGGGGCAGTTTCGGGAGGGGTTGCGGTAGCGCTGATCAACGCAGTCAACGCCCTCGGTCACGGCGCAACAACTTCCTCACGCGCGCGACCAACGCCTTGGGTTCAAAGGGCTTGAGCAGATAGTCATCCTCATGCAGCTCCAGCCCGCGCAGGCGGTCTTCAATCCCGTGCTCAGTGGTGAGAAACAGCAAAGGCGTCTGGCCTTTCTGGCGGATAGCCTGCTGCAATTGCCAGGCATTCAGGCCCGGCAACATCACATCCAGGATCACCAGAGCGTATTCAGTACTCTCGACAAACCGCTGGGCCGCCATGCCATTGGCCGCCACTTCCACCCCGTAGCCGGCTTCTTCCAGCCCCTGGGCCATACGTCGCGCCAGTTGGGGCTGGTCTTCCACTAACAGCACCTGCATGCCTTACCTCGTCATGGTTGATTAAAAACCTGTCATTCAAGGGTGCGGCGTTTGCCCATGTGGCAGGGGCAACGTAGCCGCGTCGATGCCTGCGGCCAGCCGCAGACGTGGCAGGTCGAGTATCTCGATCGCACCATAACTCAGTCCGACGATACCTTGTTGCTGCAACGTCCTGAGCAGAGCATTGGTGGTCTGGCGCGACAGGCTCAGCATCGCCGCCAGATCCTCCTGGGGCAATTGCAACAGCCGCCGCGCATGCTCTATTTCACCGTAGCCTTCGGCAATCATCAGCAACCGGTGAGCCAGCCGCGACAAGGCCGGCATCAGGCTCATCTGTTCGATATTGATCAACGACAAGCGCAACTTGTGGCTCATCAGCAGGGCCATGTCACGCCAATACGCCGGCTGGTTATCAAGGAGCTTGAGCATGCTCGCTTGCGGTACCTGCAACAGCGTACAGGGTCCGACGGCCAAGGCATCGTGCGTGCGCGGCAAACCATCGAACAGGCAAATCTCGCCAAACCAATAGGGCGTCTCCACCAGGCTAAGCACCGCTTCCTTGCCTTGGGCATTGACCGCGCTGACTCGTACGGCCCCTTCCAGCACCGCATACACCCCACAGGGCGGATCGCCGCGCTTGAACAGGGACTGGCCCGCCGTCAGCAACCGCAACCGGGCCGCGGCCAGCAAGCTATTCTGTAGATCAGCGGGCAGGTGGCTGTACCAGTGACCGGTGATCAGTCGTTGGTGCCATTTCTCTGCATCCATGAACACTCCGAAGATTGTCGGCCAGTTGACAGTTGGTCCGTGCCTGACAGGGCATGATCCAGCATCCTACAGGAGGAATAACAATGAAAAGCCTCGTCGACCATCTCAGTCAATACGCCGCCTACCACCGTGATCCGCGCAATATCGCCAGCCATTTCATCGGCATCCCCATGATCGTGGTGGCGGTCGCCGTGCTGCTGTCACGCCCGGAATGGTCGCTGGCCGGCCTTTGGCTGTCGCCAGCGGTACTGCTGGCGCTGTTTTCGGCAGGGTTCTATCTGCGTCTGGAGCTGGCTTTAGGCGTGTTGATGAGCGTGTTGATGGGCCTGTCAGTCTGGGCGGGTCATGTGCTGGCCGAGCAAAGCACATTTGTGTGGCTCGGCAGCGGCATTGGCCTGTTTGTGGTGGGCTGGGTGATCCAGTTTGTCGGCCATTACTACGAAGGCCGCAAGCCAGCATTTGTCGATGACGTGTCCGGGTTGATCGTCGGGCCTTTGTTCGTGGTGGCGGAGATGGCGTTTTTGCTGGGGCTGCGGCAGGACCTCAAACAGCAGATCGAGGCGCGTTCAGGACCGGTTCTGTTGCGCGCGATCTGAATTTCGCCATAGCGCTGTTGCGTTTTTTTGTGTTTGCCTTGAGACCCACCCCCTCACCCTAACCCTCTCCCCAAGGGGGAGAGGGAACTGAATGGGGGATATTTCAGATATTTTCAGACCTGAAAGGACGACGTTGAATTTGCCATCAAATCGATCTTTCAGGTTGCCCATTTTCTCAGCACACTTTGGTCAGTCCCCTCTCCCCAAGGGGAGAGGGACGAATGGGGGATATTTCAGATATTTTTAGACCTGAAAAGACGACGTTGTATTTGCCATCAAATCGATCTTTCAGGTCGCCCATTTTCTCAGCACACTTTGGTCAGTCCCCTCGCCCCTTTGGGGAGAGGGGTAGCTCTCATTTACCTCGTGTGTTGCTCGGGTCTAGGCTTTCTGCCACACCTTGGGCTTGAAGAACAGGGTCTCGCCCCGGGCTAAACCGATGAGGCTGTCATGGTCTTTCACCACCTCGGCCTCGATCAGATCACTCTGGCCTTCGACCTTCAATGTCACCCGCGTGGTCGCCCCCAACGGGCGAATATCGCGGACTTCGGCCGCATGGTGATCTTCCAGCTCATGGCGCGACAGCGACACTTCGTGCGGACGAAACAACACATGCTGGTCCTCACCCAGGTGCAAGCGGTTGGAATCGCCGAGAAAGTGATAGACGAAATCGCTGGCCGGATTTTCGTAAACCTCGCCCGGTGAGCCGATCTGTTCGATCACGCCCTTGTTCATCACCACGATACGGTCGGCGACTTCCATGGCTTCTTCCTGATCGTGGGTGACGAACACCGACGTCAGGTTGATGTCTTCGTGCAGACGCGCCAGCCAGCGACGCAGCTCCTTGCGGACCTTGGCATCAAGGGCGCCGAACGGCTCGTCCAGCAGCAGTACTTTCGGTTCCACCGCGAGGGCGCGGGCCAGGGCGATGCGCTGGCGCTGGCCACCAGAGAGTTGTTCCGGGTAACGGTCGGACAACCAGTCCAGTTGCACCATGTTCAGCAGCTCGTGCACCTTGGCCGCGATCTGGGTTTCGCTCGGACGCTGGTTTTTCGGTTTCATGCGCAGGCCGAAGGCGACGTTGTCGAACACCGTCATGTGGCGGAACAGCGCGTAGTGCTGGAACACGAACCCGACGTTGCGATCACGCACATCGTGGCCGGAGACGTCTTCGCCGTGGAACACGATATTGCCGGTATCGGGGGTTTCCAGACCGGCGATGATGCGCAGCAAGGTGGTCTTGCCGCAGCCTGAAGGGCCGAGCAGCGCGACCAGTTCACCGCTCTGGATGTCCAGGCTGATGCTGTCCAGGGCCTTGAAGGCGTTGAAGTGCTTACTGACGTTACGGACTTCGATCGACATGACTTATTCCTCACCGCTACTGGCGCGCAGGCGGTTGATACGGTTCTCGCTCCACTGCTTGAGCAGCAGGATGAAGAGCGCCAGGATCAGCAACAGGCTCGCCACCGCGAACGCGGCGACGTGGTTGTATTCGTTGTAGAGAATCTCGACGTGCAGCGGCAGGGTATTGGTGACGCCGCGAATATGCCCCGAGACCACCGACACCGCGCCGAACTCGCCCATGGCCCGGGCGGTACACAGCACCACGCCGTAGATCAGGCCCCATTTGATGTTCGGCACGGTGACGTGCCAGAACATCTGCCAGCCGTTGGCGCCCAACAGACGGGCGGCCTCTTCTTCCTGGGTGCCTTGTTCCTGCATCAGCGGGATCAGTTCACGGGCCACGAACGGCACGGTGACGAAGATCGTCGCCAGGACGATGCCCGGCAGGGCGAAGACGATCTGGATGTCGTGATCCTGCAGCCAGGGGCCAAAGAAACCCTGGGCGCCGAACATCAGCACATACACCAGGCCCGCGATCACCGGCGACACCGAGAACGGCAGGTCGATCAGCGTCACCAGCATGCTTTTGCCACGAAACGAGTACTTGCTCACACACCAGGCGGCGCTGACGCCGAAGACGAGGTTGAGCGGCACCGAAATCAGCACGGCAAACACCGTGAGCTTCAACGCCGACAGCGCGTCGGGTTCGAAGATCGCCGCAAAAAACGCGCCCAGGCCCAGCTTCAGGCCCTGGGACACCACGATAAACAATGGCAGCAACAGGAACAGGGCGAAAATCAACCAGCCGAGGCCAATCAGTATGCGTCGGGACACCGCGCTGCCACGCCGGGCAGCGTTGGCCGAGGACGCAGCGGAAATAGACGATTGGGACATGTTCCGCGCCTCCTTATGGGTGTTCGATGCGCCGCTGCAACAAGTTGATCAGCAGCAACAGGACAAAGGAAACCACCAGCATCAGCACGCCGATGGAGGTCGCGCCGGTGTAGTCGTATTGATCGAGCTTGACCATGATCAGCAACGGCAGGATCTCGGTTTTCATCGGCATGTTGCCGGCGATGAAGATCACCGAACCGTACTCACCCACGCCGCGGGCAAAGGCCAGTGCAAACCCGGTCAGCCAGGCTGGCAGCAACGCGGGTACGAGGATGTAGCGAAAGACCTGCAAAGGCTTGGCGCCAAGGCACGCGGCAGCTTCTTCGATTTCCCGGGGGATATCGGCGAGCACCGGTTGCACCGTGCGCACCACGAACGGCAGTGTGACGAAGGTCAGCGCCAGGGTGATGCCCAACGGGGTGTAGGCGATCTTGAAGCCCATGTCGGCGGCGAACTGGCCTACCAGGCCATTCGGCGCATACAAGGCGGTGAGCGCGATACCGGCCACGGCGGTGGGCAGCGCAAACGGCAGGTCGATCATCGCGTCGATGATCTTGCGCCCGGGGAAGGTGTAACGCACCAGCACCCAGGCCAGCAGCGTGCCGATCACGCCGTTGATCAACGCGGCATATAACGCGGTGCTGAAGCTCAACTTCAACGCCGCCCACACCCGCGGCGCCGAAATGATGGCCCAGAACTGATCCCAGGTGAGTTGAGCGGCGTGCACGAACATCGCCGCCAGCGGTATGAGCACAATCAGACTGAGGTACACCAAGGTGTAGCCCAGCGTCAGCCCGAAGCCGGGTATGACGGGGGAGATACGACGCGACATAAGAGTCCTTGGTTAACAGTGAGATACCACTGCAGGAATGAGCTTAAGTGGGAGCGGGCTTGCTCGCGATGGCGGTGTGTCAGCCACTAAATGTATTGACTGACACACCGCCATCGCGAGCAAGCCCGCTCCCACACAAGCCGCATGCCACAGGGAGGCCGTGTTGGTTATTGGGCCGTGTAAATCTGGTCGAACACGCCACCGTCATTGAAGAATTTCGGCTGAGCAGTTTTCCAGCCACCGAAGTCTTTGTCGATAGTCACCAGCTCCAGTTTCGGGAATTGCCCGGCGTACTTGGCGGCAACCGCCGCGTCCCGCGGACGGTAGAAGTTCTTCGCCGCAATCTCCTGGCCCGCCGGGCTGTACAGGTGCTTGAGGTAGGCGTTGGCGATTGCGGCGTTGCCCTTTTTCTCGGCGTTTTTATCGACCACGGCCACCGGTGGCTCGGCAAGGATCGACAGCGACGGCACGACAATCTCGAACTTGTCGGTGCCACCGTCTTCCTTCAGGGCCAGGAACGCTTCATTTTCCCAGGCCAGCAACACGTCACCCTGACCATTGTTGACGAAGGTGATGGTCGAGCCGCGAGCACCGGTGTCGAGGATCGGCACGCGCTTGAACAGTTCTGTTACGTATTCCCGGGCCTTGGCTTCGCTGCCACCGGCTTGCAGCCCGTAGGCCCAAGCGGCAAGGAAGTTCCAGCGCGCACCGCCGGAGGTTTTCGGGTTCGGCGTGATCACCGAGACATCGTTTTTGATCAGATCACCCCAGTCCTTGATGCCTTTGGGGTTGCCTTTGCGTACCAGGAACACAATGGTCGAGGTGTAGGGGGTGCTGGCTTCAGGCAAACGGCTTTGCCAGTTTTCCGGCAGGCTCTTGCCCAACTTGGCGATTTCGTCGATGTCACCGGCCAGGGCCAGCGTCACGACGTCCGCGCGCAGGCCGTCGATCACCGCCCGGCCTTGTTTCCCCGAACCGCCGTGGGATTGCTGGATCTTGACGTGGTCATCGGGGTGCGACTGCTGCCAGAAACGGCTGAACTCAGCATTATATTCCTGGTACAGCTCACGGGTCGGATCATATGAAACGTTGAGCAGTTCATAGTCCTTGGCAACGGCGGAACCGGCAAACACAGCGCTGGCCAGTGCAGCCAGGGCATAACGGCGAATCGACGACATAGCAAGCTCCTGAAGTTCTTGAGTGTTGGCTTTTTCTTATAGAGACGGGTCCAGCCATCGAATCGCCGAGCGTGCTCAACTCGGTTTGTTGCCCGGCTGCTGTAAACGGAATTTCTCTTTGCGTTCGATCTGCACCACTTGGGCGTTGTGTACGGTGATCTCCACCGCACCAAAGCGCAGATCGCGCAAGGCGCTCTGGATTTCACGCAAGATGGCTGCTTCGTCCTGCCCGTCAACGCTGCGTAGCGATGCGCTCATGATCGTGCTCCTGAAATGAGAAATACCGCGCAATGACGGCACCGCGCGTGGCATGGGAGCGATAGTAGATAAGCGCAGTTATTCTTAAAAATACTATTTAAGAATTTTTATATAACCATTTAATCTTTAATCGATATGCACGACCGGCGCCGCCCCAGGAAGCTGGTTCCGCAGGGAGAGGACCAACCCGTCTTTCCTGTGCCGAGGGGGCTTGTTCTGTGGCGAGGGGGCTCGTTTGTGGCGAGGGGGCTCGTCCCCCGTTGGGCTGCGCAGCAGCCCCGAGCCTGCTGCAGATGTTCTCCTGAAAGACCGTGCTGATTTTTAGGGCTATTTGTAGGAGCGAGCTTGCTCGCGAAGCACTCATAGGCGCCGCGTTCATTCAGGAAACACGCGTTATCGTTGGAGTTTTTCGCGAGCAAGGGCTAGGCGCCCCCCTCTCTCCTACAGTGGACGCTATGCGCTTAACTGAACGGTATTAGGACGAGCCCCCCGCCACAGGGCCCGGGGTTGCTCTTGCCATAGGACGAGCCCCTCAGTACAGAGGAGGCCATTTCCCGTAGGCGCTAGCCGATCGAGGGCGCCCGGCGCCAGTCAATCTCGGTGGCTGGCATCGGCCGTCCAAACCAGTAGCCTTGACCAAGGTCGCACCGGTGATCGAGGAGGAAGTGCGCCTGTTCCGCCTGTTCGATGCCTTCGGCATGGACCTGCATGCCCATGCTCTGCGCCAGGGCGATGACCATTCGCGCAATCGCCGCATCGTCTTCATCCCACGGCAATCCTGCGACAAAACCCTGGTCGATCTTCAGCTTCTGCACCGGCAGGCGCTTAAGACGCAGCAGCGACGAATAACCGGTGCCAAAATCATCGATAGCCAGGCGCAAGCCCAGTTCGCGCAGGCGATGCAGTTGCTCAAGAGCCTCTTCCGGATCGTCCATCACTGCGCTTTCGGTGACTTCCAGCTCCAGCTTCGCCGGGTCCAGGCCGGTGTCATGGAGCACCTTGGCCACCTGTTCATAAAGTTCGTGTCGGGCAAACAAACGACTGGAAATATTCACCGCGAGGAACGACAGCTGTTTGCCCTCCGCCAACCACTGACACATCTGGCGACAGGCTTGATCCAGGACCCAGGCATCAATATCGCCAATCAGCCCAGTGCGTTCGGCAATCGGAATAAAGTCCGTGGGCGGTACCAGGCCGCGCTCAGGGTGCTGCCAGCGGACCAAGGCTTCAACGCCGACCAGATGGCAGGTCTGCAGATCGTGCACTGGCTGGTAATAGACGCGCAGCTCATGCTGATCCAGGGCGCGGCGCAGCTCATTGGCGATCTCGATCCGGTTCTGGGCGTGGGCCGTGAGTTCCTCGGTATACAAGGCGTAGCCTTCGCGACCGGCGCTCTTGGCCTTGAACAGTGCGGAATCGGCGTTGCGCAGCAGTTGTTCAGCACTCAAGGCATCACCGGGGAACAGGCTGATGCCGAGGCTGGCGCTGATAAACAGTGGCTGACCGTCGAATACAAACGGCTCTTTCAAGCTGTCGATAATCTGCTGGGCCATGGCGGCGGCCTGGACCACCTGTGGACAATTCTCCGCCAACACCGCGAACTCATCGCCGCCCAGGCGCGCCAGCGTCACACCGTGGCCGAACAGGCCTTGCAGCCGCTCGCCCACCGCCTTGAGCATCTGGTCACCGACGGTGTGGCCGAGACTGTCATTGATGATCTTGAAGTGATCCAGGTCCAACAGCAGCAGCGCACAACCGCGCTTGTTGAGCTGCGCCGAAGCCAGCGCCTGCTCGGCACGGTCCGTGAACAACAGGCGATTGGGCAGGTCGGTGAGCGGGTCATGGTGCGCCAGCCGCGTCAGCTCGTGCTCGGAATGCTTGATCGCGCTGATGTCGGAGAACACCGCAACGTAGTGAGTGACGTGGCCCTGATCATCCTCGATGACCCGAATGGTCTGCCACTGTGGATAAATGTCCCCGCTCTTGCGCCGATTCCAGATTTCCCCACTCCATTCGCCGCACCGTGCCAGACTCTCGAACATGTGCTGATAGAAGCTGGCCGAGTGGCGACCCGACTTGAACATATTGGGTCCACGCCCCAGGACGTCTTCGCGTCGGTAGCCGGTAATGTCGATAAAGGCGCGATTGACGTGAACAATCCGCCCTTGAACATCGGTTACCAGCACCCCTTCACGGGTGCAGTCGAACACCGCAGCCGCCTGGCGCAGGCGTTCACGGCTTTCCTGCAACGGCTGCTGTATCGAGTTCGCGCGGGCAAAACGGGCACACAAAAGAAAAATCATCAAGGCAGTCAGGCAGACCCAGATGTAACCACGCACCACCTGCCAATGGCTCAGTGCCATTGGTTCATCGAAAAAATTGATCAACAGTTGCTGGCTGAGCTGGATCCACAAAATGGACGCCAGCAGGTACACCAGCCCCGCACGCAGGGCACTTCGGTATGAAAACAACATATCGCTAGCAATCCTTACTAAAAAAACCGATCCACCCTACAAAGATTGCGGATTATAGAATAAGAAACATCCAGCCACTCTTATCTGCACAGGCGACTGGTTTTATCTGTGCGCTTAGTGATAATGCGTAAGCTGCTTTTTTATTTATCTGAGGGCCATACAGCCTATGTGGTACAACGGTTTTCTTGACTTGTCGGCCTGGCAACTGGTTGCAGTCACCCTGTTGATGACCCACGTGACCATTGTCGGGGTCACGGTCTATCTGCACCGCTATTCAGCCCACCGCTCCCTGGAGCTCAATGCTGGCCTGAAGCACTTCTTCCGGTTCTGGCTGTGGTTGACCACCGCCCAGAACACGCGCGAGTGGACTGCCATCCACCGTAAACACCATGCCAAGTGCGAAACCGTCGACGACCCGCACAGCCCGGTCATCAAAGGCCTGTCCACGGTCCTGCGCAAAGGCGCCGAGCTGTATCGGGCCGAAGCGGAAAACCCCGAGACATTGCGCATCTACGGCAAGAACTGCCCGGACGACTGGATCGAGCGCAAGGTCTACACCCGTTATCCGCTGCTCGGCGTGGCGCTGATGGGCGTCATCGATGTGCTGTTGTTCGGCACCATCGGCATCACCATCTGGGCGATCCAGATGATGTGGATCCCGTTCTGGGCCGCCGGCGTGATCAACGGACTGGGGCATGCCATTGGCTACCGCAACTTCGAGTGCCGTGACGCCGCAACCAACCTGGTGCCCTGGGGCATCATCGTCGGTGGCGAAGAATTGCATAACAACCACCATACCTATCCCAACTCCGCCAAGCTGTCGGTGAAGAAATGGGAGTTCGACCTGGGCTGGGCCTGGATCCAGGTGTTCAGCTTCCTGCGCCTGGCCAAGGTCCAGCGGGTCGCGCCTATCGCCCACCGGGTCGAAGGCAAGGGCCACCTCGACATGGATACCGCCATGGCGATCCTCAACAACCGCTTCCAGATCATGGCCCAGTACCGCAAGCTGGTGATCGCACCGCTGGTCAAGCAGGAGCTGGAAAAGGTCGATCATTCGGTCCGCCACCAGTTCCACCGCGCCAAACGCTTGTTGTCACGGGAAACCAGCCTGCTGGATGACCGTCATCATCTGCGTATCCAAAACATGCTGGAACACAGCCACGCCCTGAAGGTGATCTACGAAAAACGCCTGGCGTTGCAACAGATCTGGCTCAAGACCAGCACCAACGGCCATGACATGCTGGCTGCGATCAAGGAATGGGTGCACGAAGCCGAAGCCAGCGGGATCCAGTCCCTGCGCGACTTTGCCCACCAGTTGAAAACCTACTCGTTGCGACCTGCATAAACCTCCCCCCGGTAGCCGCTGTCGAGCCCCAGCGAGGCTGCGCCAGCTGCACTGCCGTCATCGTGCCAGGCGAAGTCACGCGTTGTCCCCAACGCAGCCTCGCTGGGGCTCGACAGCGGCTACGGCGGGTGTGACAACCCCCGCCAGCAGTTTTCTGGCGCCATTCCACAGTCACCGAAGATTGCCCGTCAATCGCCCCCGATAACGGAACTTCGCTGAAATTAACCTCTCTCAAACAACACTTCGCCATCCCGGCGAACCGAGTTGTGAGCGCTGTCCGATCCTGCGGCATGCCCAAAGAGAATTGTGCCGATGGTCCACCAAAAGGGCTCCCAGTCACCCTCATCTGCGTCCGCCACGCTGGATGCGTCGCAATCGACGGTTGCTGCCACGCTACTGGAACTGATGCACGCCCAAGGGGAAGTGGAGCGCCTGAGCGAGCGCGAGCAGTTGTTGAGTTCGTTACTGGTCAGCGTCAACGCCGTGCTATGGGCCATCGAATGGGAGACGCGTCGCGTGCTCTACGTCAGTCCGGCCTATGAGCGCATTTTTGGCCGCTCGGCGAGCCTGCTGCTGGCCGACCACAACGAATGGCGCAACAGCATTCACCCGGAAGACTCGGACTACGCCGAACGCAGCCTGACCCAAGTGCTGGAGCTGAAGGCGGTAGAGGATCGGCAATACCGCATCATCACCGCCGACGGGCAGATTCGCTGGCTGAGCGACAAGTGCTTTATCAATCAGCACGCCACTCCCGACCAACCGGTAATCGTAGTCGGCATCGCCGAGGACATCACCGAAAAAAAGCAGCTTGAACTTGAGCTGCAGCGCCTGGCCACCACCGACGTGCTGACCCGCAGCAGCAACCGCCGACACTTCTTCGAATGCGCCCACCGCGAATATGAGCGCGCCCGTACCCAGGGCTTGCCGCTGGCGTTCCTGCTGCTGGATATCGATGACTTCAAGACCATCAACGACACCTACGGTCACCTGGACGGCGATCAGGTGCTGTTGCGTATCGCCGAGATCGGTCGCGGGGTTTTACGTCGCGGTGACCTGTTTGGACGCATCGGCGGCGAAGAGTTCGCCGCCGTGCTGCCCGGTTGCGCGCCGGAGACGGCCATGCAGGTCGCACAACGCCTGGGGCAGGAGATCCAGCAACTGAGTTTCAGCCATGAAGACCAGGCCTACGGGGTGACCGTCAGTCAGGGCCTGACCAGCCTCACCGCCGAGGACACGACGCTGGACAACTTGTTCGCCCGGGCCGACGCCGCGATGTATGAAGCCAAGCGCCAGGGCAAGAACCGGGTAGTGCTGGGATGAGCCCGCAACTCTAGACCATAGAACCGCTGGCAAGCAGCGAAACCTGTGGGAAGGGGGCTTGCTCCCGATGGCGGTGTATCAGTCGATGAGTCTGGTGACTGATACACCGCCATCGGGAGCAAGCCCCCTCCCACCAAGCCGCACCCACCAAGCCCTCTCCACATTGGGCCGACCAGCCTGTTACAGCTCGGCGAAGCACTCTTCGATGATCGCCAGGCCTTTGTCCAACTGCTCGTCCGGCGAAGTCAGCGGGACCAGTACGCGCAACACGTTGCCGTAGGTGCCGCAGGACAGCAGGATCAGGCCCTTGTCACGCGCCTTGGCGACCACCGAGGCAACCGCAGCGGCGTTTGGCTTGTGGCTGTCGCCGTCTTCGAACAACTCGACCGCGATCATCGCGCCCAGCGCACGCACTTCGCCGATCACCGGGTACTTGGCCTGGATTGCTTTCAGACGCGTGACCAGGCGCTCGCCGACGGCCTTGCAGCGCTCCAGCAGGTGCTCTTCCTCAAATACTTCCATCACCGCCAATGCAGCGGCGCAGGCGATCGGGCTACCGGCGTAGGTACCGCCGAGGCCGCCCGGTGCGATGGCATCCATGTATTCAGCCTTGCCACACACACCGGCCAGCGGGAAACCGCCCGCAATGGACTTGGCGAAGGTGGTCAGGTCGGCGGCCACGCCCATCTGCTCCATGGCGAAGAAGGTGCCAGTACGGCCAGCGCCGGTTTGCACTTCGTCGGCGATCAGCAGGATGCCGTGCTGGTCGCACAGGTCGCGCAGGCGCTTCATGAACGCCTTGGGCGCGACGTAGAAGCCGCCTTCGCCCTGGACCGGCTCGATGATGATGGCGGCGATGTCACGCGGCTCGGCATCGTTCTTGAAAATGCGTTCGATGCTGGCGATCGAGTCGTCGATGCTCACGCCATGCAGTTCGTTCGGGTACAGCGCACGGAACACACCGCCGGGCATCAGGCCCATACCGGCCGAGTAAGGCACGACTTTACCGGTCAGGCCCAGGGTCATCATGGTGCGGCCGTGGTAAGCGCCGGTGAAGGCGATCACGCCGGCACGGCCCGTCGCGGCGCGGGCGATCTTCACGGCGTTTTCAACGGCTTCGGAACCGGTGGTGACCAGCAGGGTTTTCTTCGCGAAATCACCCGGGACCTTGACGTTGATTTTCTCGCACAGTTCCACATAAGGCTCGTAGGCCAGCACCTGGAAGCAGGTGTGAGTCAGTTTGTTCAGTTGCTCGGTCACGGCCGCGATGATTTTCGGGTGTACGTGGCCGGTATTGAGCACGGCGATACCGCCGGCGAAGTCGATGAACTCGCGACCTTCAACGTCGGTCACGGTGGCGTTTTTCGCCGACTCGGCGAAGATCGGGTGGATCTGGCCAACACCGCGTGGCACAGCGGCTTCGCGGCGTTTCATCAGGGAAGCGTTGGTCTTGTTGCTCATAAAGTCCTCATTCGCCGCTCATCGGGCGGCGTGGTTCAAGGATTAGGTGGCGGGGAGGCAACTGCGACAGCATGCGATGATCGACTGCCACAGCTTTCCCGGCCACTGCGAATAACGGGGTGAATCACGCAAAGGGACAGCGCTCTCGTGCCCTTTGCGTTTGCAGCAATGCCTTGCCGGGCCTTAGATGCCCAGGCAGAGGTATTTGATTTCCAGGTAATCCTCGATCCCGTACTTGGAACCCTCACGGCCCAGGCCCGAGGCCTTGATACCGCCGAACGGCGCGACTTCGTTGGAGATCAACCCAGTGTTGACGCCGACCATGCCGTACTCCAGGGCTTCCGCCACACGGAATACACGGCCGAGGTCACGGGCATAGAAGTACGAGGCCAGGCCGAACTCGGTGTCGTTGGACATGGCGATCACTTCGGCTTCGTCTTTGAAGCGGAACAACGGTGCCAATGGGCCAAAGGTTTCTTCCTTGGCCACCGCCGCGTTTTTCGGCACGTTGGTCAGGATAGTCGGCTCGAAGAAATTGCCTTGCATGACCTTGCCGCCCGCCAGCAGGGTGGCGCCTTTGCTCAAGGCATCGGCGATATGTTCCTGCACCTTGGCCACGGCTTTTTCGTCGATCAACGGACCGGTGGTGGTGCCCTCTTCCAGACCGTTGCCGATCTTCAGTTTGGCCACCGCTACTTTCAACTTCTCGGCGAATGCGTCGTACACCGAGTCCTGGATGTACAGGCGGTTGGCGCAGACGCAGGTCTGGCCGTTGTTGCGGTACTTGGAGATGATCGCGCCCTCGACGGCCTTATCCAGGTCAGCGTCGTCGAACACGATAAACGGTGCGTTACCGCCCAGTTCCAGGGAGACTTTCTTGATGTCCTTGGCGCATTCAGCCATCAGTTGGCGACCGATTTCGGTCGAGCCGGTGAATGACAGCTTGCGTACGGTCGGGTTGCTGGTCAGCTCGCCGCCGATGTCGCCAGCGCTGCCGGTGACCACGCTCAGCACGCCTTTCGGGATGCCGGCACGGTGCGCCAGTTCAACCAGGGCCAGGGCCGAGAATGGGGTTTGCGAAGCCGGCTTGATGACCATGGTGCAACCAGCGGCCAGGGCCGGGCCGGCCTTGCGGGTGATCATCGCCGCCGGGAAGTTCCACGGTGTGATCGCGGCGGTCACGCCGATCGGCTGCTTGATCACGATCAGGCGCTTGTCGGGCTGGTGGCCGGGAATCACGTCACCGTAGATGCGCTTGGCTTCTTCGGCGAACCATTCGATGAAGGAAGCGGCGTAGACGATTTCGCCCTTGGCTTCGGCCAACGGCTTGCCTTGTTCAAGGGTCATCAGGCGACCGAGGTCGTCCTGGTTCTCGATCAGCAGTTCAAACCAGCGGCGCAGCTTGTTGGCGCGCTCCTTGGCGGTCAATGCGCGCCAGGCTGGCAGGGCCTTGTCGGCGGCTTCGATGGCGCGGCGGGTTTCGGCGGCGCCCATTTTCGGCACAGTGCCGAGGATTTCGCCTGTCGCCGGGTTGTTGACCTTGATGGTCTGACCGTTGTCGGCATCGACCCAAGCACCATCAATGAAGGCTTGCTGGCGGAACAACTGGGTGTCTTTAAGCTGCATGTCGGCTTTCCTTAACAGCACCGCGCGCACGCGGGGCAAATTAGAGTTTTTGAAAGGCGCCCTTGAGGGGCTGCCGTCAGGAAAATCAGTCACTGGGCGCGAGCAAGTGATTGCCGCACGGGAGACAGGTCGTTTGAAATCTCAAACGAATCCTAGGATCAATGGGGGTAAAGGACAATAGTATGTTCGAAAAAAAGAACGAGAACGCCGCCACTTTTGGTTTTTTCCGATCAGCGCCGACAAAAAAGCCCCCGCAGCCCTGAGGGCGGCGGAGGCTGCGTTGGCCGACCGGATTAAGACTGGAACGACTTGAGCACGGTCAACAGGCTGGTGAGGTTATCCGACACACCACCTTGGGCGACCTTCTCGGTGGCGGCGGCGCCAGCGGTAGTGTCGACGCTGTAGATCTGCATCACGCCCTGGTTGGTGGCCGCCTGGGCCAGGGTGTTTTGCTGTTGTTGGGCGGAAACCGAATTCTGGAACAGAATCGCGGTGGCCTGGCCCATGGATTGATAAATGGTGCCCATGGCCATTGCGGGCGCTTCAGCGACCACCTTGACGTTGGACTGGGTGACGGCATCGGTGATTTGCGGACTGACTGTACTCATGGTTGGAACTCCTGGTTTTCTGAAAAGAAACAACATCCGTCAACGCTCAGCCAATCAAGGCTGGAACGACTTCAGCACGCTCAACAGGCTGGTGAGGTTATCCGCCACTCCGCCCTGGGCGACCTTCTCGGTGGCGGCGGCGCCTGCGGTGGTGTCGACGCTGTAGATCTGCATCACGCCCTGGTTGGTGGCCGCCTGGGCCAGGGTGTTTTGCTGCTGTTGGGCCGAGACAGCGTTCTGGAACAGAATCGCCGTGGCCTGGGCCATGGATTGATAGATGGTGCTCATCGCCATCGCTGGCGATTCGGCGACCACTTTGACGTTGGTCTGGGTGACCGCGTCGGTAATTTGCTCGTTGACTAGTGGCATGATCAATTTCCTTATTTAAGACACGGAGCATTCCGTGTTAATCAATGAACGTCGCAAAACAGCGAGTGTGAACAGCTCGACATCAACCGTTCGGCCCCTTGTCATTAGCGCCGCCCAACTGCCCCAGAGCACCTTCGATCTGCACGATCAGACTTTCAAGCTGCTTATCGATGGCGGCTTTCACTTCCTGCTGGATCAGTGCCTTCAACCCAGCATCGGCCGGCTTTTCCGCGCCCGATGAGGGTTGTGGCTGCTGCGCCTTGAGCCATTGCTGGATCAACGCTTCCCGTTGCTCGGCGGTCTGGCGCAGCGCTTGCTCACTGGCTTTGGCCTGATCGAGGATCTCGCCGGCACGGGCCCGTTCGGCATCGATCAATTGGCGGGTCTGCGACCGGGCCTGTTCGATGACCGCTTCGGTGGTGCCGTCGAGGGTCTGAGGCGTGCTGCGCAGCAGGGCCTCCAGCACGTGCCGGTCGCCGGGAGACAGCGGCAGGTTGAGGGCTTCGGCCAGGCGGTAGATGTCGGCCACGGGGTCTTTTGGGGATTGCGTCATGTCAGCCTCCTGCACCGCGCCCGGCCCGCTAAAGCCGCACCTCGGTGTTGTCTTGCCAGAAGCCGGCGAAGTAGAAGTCTTTGTCATTGTCGCAACTGACGGCCAACTCCCACGGCGTCATGACAGTCGGCCGCGTGTCGAAAATCGGCGCCGGCAGCGGCATGTTGGCATTGCTGTACAGGTTGCCGACCTCGTAGGTGTTGGCGACAAACTGCGAACAGAACGCCGCATCGCCGATCGACACCGATTCGTTGATACGGCTCATGATCCCGGGCTCATACGCGGATCGCTTGAAGATCGACAGCATCGCGTTCCACTTGCTGTAGCGCCCGCTGATGTCCTTGCTGACCACGTCACCGTAGAACTGACCGGCCGCATAAGCCGCCGCGCGGGCCAGATCGGGCTTGGTGCAGCTGAACACCATCGCCCCGCGCGGCGGGGTTTCGGTGGTCAGGTCGGTCAATTGGATACCGTCGCCGACGCTTTCGATCACCCGGTTGGCATCCACCGCAATGGCCGCATGCACCACCGGCACGTTCGGATCGCCGGTGCCGAAGACCTTGGCCTTGAGCCATTGCCCCGCCCGAATAAACGCACGGGGAATACTGGTGGGCAGTTTGTCGTCCACTTGTGCCACTGAAAAAACAATATCTCCAGGCTGCATGATGTTGCTCCTCATTCAAGAAAAGTTGCTTGCAGGTTGCGGTTGCACCGTTCCAGAAGGGTTCTGGAACGCCGTGCTCGATTCAGGCCGCTGGCGCGGCCCGATTGGCCAAGGTGTCGGCGTACTTGGCGATGCTCTGGTCGATCTTGTCGATGGCCACGCTGGCAGCCTCGGCTTCCATCGCACCGGCGGCGGCGGCCACGGCAGCGGCAGCGCCCACTAGCAAATCGGTGGCCAGCGCGCCCAACGCATCCTCGGCGGCGGCCGGAAGGTTGTCCTTGACGATGTTTTCGGTCATTTGCTGGAGCAGCACGGCCTGGGCCGCCAGGGCAATTTTGCTGACCCCGTCGAAATACCCCGCGGCTGACTGCGCGACCAACCCGGCGGCCTGGCTGATCATCATGTCGGCCGGCACTGCGATTTGGGCCGGCGCATAGGCGAAGTTCTGTGAGTTGGTGAACTGCACGGCCTGGACAATCTGGCTGTTGAGTGCCGCCGTGCTGTCCGCGGAGGGCGTGCTCGCCTGGTTGAGCAGATGCTCGTTCATGCGTTCCATGATGGAGCGCGAGGCTTTCGCCGCCGGTGCAGGTGCAGGTGCAGGTGCATCAGCCGCGGGCGGTGCTTCAGGAGTGGCGGCTTTCTTTCTGCTGAACCACGACATAATCAGTCCCCCCAGGGCTCAGCCCTTCTCGCCAATCTGCATGATCAACGCGACGGCCTTGGAGATAACCGCATTGGAAATCTGGTTCATGGCCTGCTGGCTGTTGACCGCGTTTTGCAACGACAAACCGGCCGAACTGCTCGCCACCTGATACAGCGACGCAATGGCCTGGGCCGGCGCCTCCGCAACCACCTTGACGTTGGTTTGGGTGACAGCATCGGTAATCTGGCTGTTGACCTCTGTCATACATCTCTCCTTGATGGAATCGATCCGGCGAATGTGCCGGTGGTTATCGCGTGAGGCGAAACGTGCTCATTGAACTAGAACGCCGCATCTCGTCGGCTGTGAAAAAGCATCAGCGCAAGACCGCTCGCAGCAGTTGCACGCGTTTGCGCACCAGAGGCATGGCGATGTGCAGTTCCGCGGCGATTTGCGGGTACGGCAGATCATCGACAAAGCGCAACTCGAACAGCCGCCGCTGCAGCGGCGGCAGGTGCGCCACCTGTGCCTTCACCTGCTCCAGGCGCTCGACACGTTCCACCTGCTCGGTGACCGACGCACAAGGCGCGGCAAGCAACGCCTGGTGATCGTGTTGAAGGTCGATCGAATAATCGAACAAGCGGCCTTCGCGCTTGCTGCGGCGCAGGCTGTCGAGAAACACGTGGTCCAGCACCAGAAACAGAAACCCCTGAGGATCGCGAATCCGCTCCGGCGAGCGCCGGAAGAACACCAGCGCCTTGATCGCTGTGGCCGCCAACCACTCTTGCCCCAAGTCCTGGTTACCCCGTGCGCGGCGGATGGCCCTGCGCCTGAGCTCATCCTGTACCGCCCGCCAACTGGCCTCGAATAACCGGTCATCCGCGCTCACTTGATCCTTGTGAATGGTCGCTCCCATCGCCTGCACTCCCTGTGACTGTTTGATGAGAGCCCAGTCTGTGGTGGCGCGACAGGAGACGCTGTTACCTGGGTAACAGGCCGACGATTAATTCATCACATAGGCCTTGCGGCGCAGATGGTCGAGATCGTTGATGACCATCTGCTCGAGTTTTCCACTGATCAGCCCGCTGCGGCGCCACAGCTGCAATTGCACATTGAGCTTGGGACGACTGGTGTTGAGCATCGCGGCCAGCAGCCCCTGATTGGCTGGCAATGACACGCAAGGCATGACCATGGTCAGGTCGATTTCATCCATGTTGGCCAACAAAAAACGCGCCAGGCGCGACTCCAGACGATGCAGGCAAACCAACTCCAACAGCTCGATCACCTTGAGCAGACGCGCCATGCTGAGCATCAGCAAACGCCTTAGAAACAGCGGTTCTTCATACAACGGAGCGAAATGCCGGCGCCCCAGTTGCAGTATCCGCGTGGCGCCGCTGGCAAAGGTAGAAGCCTCGCGGCCCGCCAACTCGACCATCGCCGCCTCCCCCACCACCTGGCCCGCGCCGACACTGCCGATAATCTGTTCGCGCCCCTCCGGGCCATGGATCACCGAATAGATCCGACCCTCCACCACCAGCGCGACAAATTCGAGGGGATCATCCTTGAAATACAACAACTCGCGGTCACTGAGAGTACGTTCCACCATATGGCCAGCGATTTGATGCAACAGCGGCTCGGGCAAGCCTCGGAACAAATCGGAACGGGCCAACAGTGTTTGTCGCGACGAGCGATCGAGCATCACGGTTCCTTTGGAATGCATGCGTTCACCTGATCTGACGGGAGATACTGCGCACACGACGCAGACGGGGCTTAAGCCAACAGAGCAAAGCAAACAAAGGGACGTCCGACCCGGACAGTTGTGAATGCAGACTGCGGATGAACCCGCAACAGCCAGTAATCGCCACGCACGAAACCGGCATGGACGCCCAAGGCCGACATGGGTATGATGTCGCCCGCACAAGCATCCGTAGCTCAGCTGGATAGAGTACTGCCCTCCGAAGGCAGGGGTCGTGGGTTCGAATCCCGCCGGGTGCACCAGATACTAGTTTCTGGCTGTCGCAGACAGTCTACGAAACACCCCAAGAAGCCCGCCTTGTGCGGGCTTTCTTGTTTCTGGCTATTCGTCCCCGTCTGCCCCTATAACTTCACGCCGTGTATGCCCACGTGTGTGCTTTGAGGTTCCTATAAGTGGAGGCGTACAGGCGTGCAGCGCAACGGAAATCAAACGCCTTAGCAGACAAACAAAGGTTCAAGAGCCGCCGCTCAAACAGGTCCAGCAAACGGAGCGCGATTCCGCGTATCGGTAGAAACGGCTTGGGGATGCGTAAAGAGCTGATGAGTCGTAGTGTTACGACTTAGCTGGATGAATTCTGCAGCGCGCGGTCCAGGTGAAGCTGACAAGCTCGAATGAGCTGCACTACTGTAAATAAATCTGTCCCCTTTTCACCCCCTTTTCACCTCGATCACAGCAAGCCGTACCTAACTTTTGACATCGAGGCTATCCGTCGCGCTTTCAAGCTTGCACTGGCATAGTGATATCGGTAACTCTTTCCGCTAGTCAGTATTGATATGGAAAAAAACGACCGCTACCCCCAAGCCCAGCCTTAAAACGTTGGGCTAAGCCAGTAGAAGCGTACCCGGAGCTACATTGGTAAGGCGTTCAAAGGGCATCTGTTGACGATGGAAAGTTGGAGAAAACCTTGATAAGAGCAATCAAGCTGGTAGCGTTAGCCATTTCACTAGTATCTGCTACTGGTTGCGGAAACGCCCAAAATGAACTTGAAAAGACGGTGCTGTTTCATGATGCGCTTTTTCCAGGCATAGGCGACGTCAAAACGTTGAGGGTCAGCAATCTTTCAGCATCGAAGTCCGTGAGCCTAGAGATGATCTGTGGCACCGCATTCTACGACTTGGGGAGCGGTAAAAGGCAATCACCGAGCCGATTCCTCATGTACGTGTCACCAATCAAATCGGTAGTAATGGAGGACGACTATCTGACTGGTCACAACACAGCCTTCGGCCCAACTTGGAAGAGGAACTGTGAAGGTTGAAGAACAACTGGTTTGTTAGAGGAAAAATCGATGACAAACACAAGCCGTATCGACGCGCTGCCAGAAGGAGCGCGATTCGACTCGTTAGCTCTGCTGACTGCTCTCGACGACGGCGAATTGTCCCCCATGCGTGTAGCCCGCTCTGAGCTTCATCGTGTTACCCGTGTCTGTATTTGCGAAGCGAGTGGCGTAGGCCAGTAGGAAGGAAAAAGCATGGAAGCAACCGATGAGGTTTACCAGATCCTTCAAGACGCGAAGGTGCTAGCCAGGCGCTATTACCACCTCACTAACAAACCGCTGGGTGTTACTGGCGAGGTCGCAGAATATGAAGCAGCTCGGATTCTCGATCTCGAATTGGAGTTTGCCAGGCAGGCGGGGTATGACGCGACGGAGGTAAAAAACGGATCAACCATCAGGATTCAAATCAAAGGGCGGTACTTCTCCAATCCTCAAATGCGAGGGGGGCGGGTTGGATCAATTGATTTGAAGCAGACCTTCGATACAGTTCTCCTGGTGCTGCTTGACGCCGATTACAACGCGTTCCAGATCTATGAAGCAACTAGGCCTGCGGTTGAGGCGTTACTGACTAGGCCTGGATCAAAAGCTAGGAATGAGCGTGGGTCGGTCGGTATTAGCCAATTCAAAGCAATCAGCGCGCTTCGCTGGGAGCGGGCAGGATCATAGGAAACATCGACCAAGTACACCAAAAGCCCCGCCGTTAAACGCAGGGTCGAGGACGTAGAAGCGCCGGAGTGGTGAAATGCCAGCCCACGGACAAGATGGTGACCGTCCTGGCCGCGATGGCAGGAAAAACCAGCTTTAAAATCGAAAAAATTTCGGGTCTTCCCGATTCTTACTACAGTTTTATTCATGTGTGCTCGTTAGCGCATGTAAGGAGAAGCAGATTGGCTGATCTTAAAATGCGGGTGCAGTCTCATGTGCTCAAACTCTTGGGTGACCAACTGATTGGCCACGATAGGTTGGCCGTTTTTGAGTTGGTTAAAAACTCATACGACGCAGACGCGGAGCGAGTTGACGTTACTCTAGACCTCGAATGCGATGAGCCCTATATCTCTATCAAAGATGATGGCTGTGGCATGAGCATGGACGACATCGAGTCTAAATGGCTGGAGGTCGGGACGGACTCTAAACGGGGTATAAAAGGAAAAATTCCTTCAAAAAGATTTAATCGCCTACCTCTGGGCGAAAAAGGGGTGGGGCGTCTTGCAATACAAAAACTAGGCGGTTCTGTTCAGCTTGTAACACGAATAGCTAAAGAGCCAGAGCTAGAGTTTAAGATTGTCTGGGATGACTTAATTGGTGGGGGTAAATACCTTGATCAAGGCTTATCTGTTTCAGTCAAAAGGAATTTAGTCCCAAAGGTTTTCAAAGCAGGTGGCGGTACCCTTCTGAAAATTACGGATCTCTCCAGGCCTGAATGGAGCAAGAGAGAGGTGCGAGACCTTTATCGGCTTATCACCTCCCTAAGTAATCCAATTAATAAAATTGGATCCTTTGATGTTGAGTTGCACTTGCCTGGGAGGGGGGAAGACATTGAGGATCTGCCTTCTGCCCAAGATATGCTTAATGCGGCTATCTGGAGTTTTGACTTCACTGTCTCTGAGACTGGGAAGTTTTCATGGGAATATAAATTCACGCCGCCAGCCTATAAGGGTCTTAAACATGACGAAGATGCTAATCCATCCGACAAGTTAGAGTTAGTTAAGGTGGTCGCTGAGGACGATGATGGTAAGCCGCCAGCTATCTTCCTTGATCCTGCTATGTTGGCTGGCATTGGGCCTATCAAAGGAAAAATCTACGCCTACCACCGCAGAACTGAAATTCTCAAGGAAAGTGGATCTGCCAAACTGATCACTGACTGGATTCGGTCTCAGTCAGGTGTGCGCGTATATCGGGATCAGGTGCGTGTTTTTAACTACGGTGAGCCTGGTGACGACTGGCTTGGACTTAACGTTCGAAGAATTAATCGACCGGCAGGAAAATTGGGCACTGATAGCTTAATAGGTTACATTGACCTTAAGCTCGCAAAGAGCCCAGGTTTAAAAGAGAAAACAAACCGTGAAGGGTTTGACGAAAATAACGTTTATCGAAACCTGCAGAGAATCGTTCTCAGCGCTTTTGATAAGTTTGAGCGCTTACATGGTCCTCACAGAAAACAAATAGATACGGCGATCAAGGGCGAGTCGAAAATTATCCCCGTAGAAGAGGCTTTTGACGCACTTAGTGAAATTGCAAAGAAAAATAATTTAGAGAGCGAAATTAAACCGGTTGTTGAGTCCCTGCAATCTCAACTGAATAGCTACCGCACGGTTATGCTTAACTCTGGCATGGCTGGCCTCAACTTGTCTTTAGCTTTCCATGAGATGGTCCATGGCGTAGATACTCTGACTAGGCAACTTGAGGGAAATACCAGCAAAGTAACGCTTCAGCAAACAATTGTACATTTGCGAAAATTATTGGATACATTCAAGCCTCTTCTAAACAAAGAGCGCGCGCGCAAGACAACTATCAGAGAGCTTGTTGCCAGAGCTCTGGACATGAACTCTGGGCGATTCAAACGCCATGATCTTGTCCTGTCTAATCACCTGTCTGATGGAGGTGTTTCATTTCCGGTTAGCGGCCCCCTCAACCTGTTGATGGGCGCGATAAACAATATCATCGATAACGCTATTTATTGGTCGCGTTATCAGGCGCAGAAAGAAGGCAAGCAGGGTGCCGTCCTGATCATGACGCAGTGGGATGGTGATAAACGCAGCGGCTCTCTTGCGATTATTGACAATGGCCCCGGTTTTGAATTGCCGTTAGACCAGCTGGGCACTCCCTTTGTGTCAAACAGGGCAGAGGGTATGGGACTTGGGCTTTACTATTCTCGGATGGTAATGGAGTCAATTGATGGCAGTTTAGTTTTGTGCTCAGCTGATGAAATTCGAGATGATTTTCAAGTCCCAGACGCATACGACGGCGCTGCAATTATATTTCAGTTCAAGGAAGAAAAATGATCCCTCAATTCGTACGTGTCGCTGCTATTGATAACGAACAGGAACATCTGGATAAAATATATTCGGCCTTGGTCTCGGCTGGATATTGGGTTATGCCTTTCTTGTATGACCTAGGAACGATAACCCCTACGCCTCCACAGCCTTTCAATGGTGTCAGGATAATTTTTTCCGACATACACTTGGGTGATGGAGGAATGAATAATATGGCTCAGCAGACGCTAGCTATAATGTCGAGCCTGAAAAAAATTGTCTGTGATGGCCCTTATGTGGTCATTTTTTGGACTGCATTTCCTGAAGATGCTGAAAATGTCTTTGCTGAGATAACGAAGAGGGCGAAAGACTTTGACCTAGTTGTACCAGTAGGCTTTGGATGTATAGATAAAAAATTAGTGCTAGGCCTTGAGCAAGAACCGAAACGGCTTGGTGATTTGACCAACCAAGTTAATGAGGCAATTTTGAATTGTGGTGCTTTGCTGCTCTCTATCTCTTGGGAGGAGCGTGTTTTTCAAGCTGCGGTACGTTCCACTCATCGCCTTTTCGATTTGACTAGGGCGGCCGGGGAAGAAGGCGCTTTGTCCCGCTGGCACAAGCTTCTAGCATTTCTATCTACAGAAGCAGTTGGTTCGGCTCAGGCACAAATTGCACCTGTCGCGGCTATGGATGCTGCTTTATTACCCGTTTTAGAAGATCGGCTCGATGTCTCAGCTGAATATGTTGCAGGATTAAATGCTTTGCTTGCGGAGCAAATGGGTCACGCTCCAGACGGAGTATCGCAGTCTAGTTTAAATACCCATTATCTTGTGTCCGTCTTGACTGACCCTGTGGCATTTCAGCCCTCCAGTCGGGGGATGGTCTCAATAGTGGATAGGGCGGGCTGGGATCAGGCATGCCCCGAGCTTTGGGGAGCTAGTTGCAATGAAGTGTTAGGCCGTGAGTTTCTAATGCCTGGGGACTATGTAAGAGATGATGGTTTTCTCAATTCTTTAACTCCGTGTGTTGTAACGCTTACTCCCGAGTGCGACGACGTCCAGGGTAAGGTCTATAGCTATAGATATTTGTTAGCTGTTTTTATCCCTGTCGCCGATGTAGATAAAGCTCGTTATTTTTCGAGAAAACAGAGGAAGTACTCCAATCTTTCCATTTTTGACGTGGGTGTACTCTCGTTAGATCTTGGAGATGGTGTCAAGGATTACTGTCTGCTGGTTTCGTGCAACAGGTTTTTTGCAAAGCCTGTCAAAGACCTATTGCACGTTCAGCCTAAGCTAAGATTGCGGCGTGCAACTCTTGAGGAGCTGAGTCATCACTACACGACTCACGCACGACGTCCAGGTGTGATGAGGTTTTTTCCTGAATAGGATTAGTAGTCAAACCTCTGACAATGGCAGCCATCACTGGTGAGCAAACCGCATTACCAAGTAAACGAATGCGGTTTCTCTTATTGATTTCTGGGAATATGTAGTTCTCAGGAAAGCCCATCGCTCGACGGAGCTCAATCGGTTGTAGCATCCGCATCATGTGACCGTTTTCGGTCGGTACAACCAGTGCAAACCGATCGACGGTAGTGATAGTTCTCAAGGGTACGTCTAACGACTGATAACCGCCTGCACCATCATTTCCGTAGTACACCAATAGGAAAGCTTCGTTCTCGCCGAACGCAGCTATTCCTCGATCTGCGCGAGCTAACGTCTTTTGAGCTCGGCCGGGCTTACGGAGGGGGGTCATGCGCCACGTTCCGTCAGGATCGAGTATCTCCCTAGCCGTCATCTCCCTATCTGCACTACCCATAGTGCCAGTGGGTTCGTTAAGCATGTCTGCGATCAAGAACAACCTCTTGCGGCGCTGCGGCACTCCAAAGTCAGCAGAGTCCAAAATTTGCTCATGCAAGTGATATCCAAGATCTTTGAGCTCCGCTTTTAGCTCGGGGTAGCGCTCCCAGGGTTTCATGTGAGTGACGTTTTCAAGCACAACCCAACGAGGCTTCATCACTTTGGCATAGCGTATAACCTGTAGAGCTGTCTCTTTGCTTTCTTCAGAGCGCGGCTTGCTGCCTCTAGCGCAGGAGTGATGCGTGCACTCGGGGGAGGACAATAGAAGATCGATGGGGCCCGTCTGTTTTACGACATCGGACGGCTCGATTAGCCTTAAGTCTCCTGTAAACACCTTTGCGCGAGGAAAATTGAGGCCAAAAGCCTCGGTGGCTATGGGCCACATATCTACGCCGCCTACCACCTCAGCGCCTGCTAGCCGTGCGCCTAGACTGCTACCGCCGCCGCCGCAGAACATGTCGAAAACCTTGATGCGCTCCATAGCTAAACTGCTCTCTATTAATTAGTCGCCACGTTACCAAGTCAACAGAGGAATGCCAAATTTAGCCCGGCGTCTAGAGAATCCGGGGCGATTCAGTCTATGTAAATCATGTTTCCCTACGGGCGACAAGGCAGTCTGCTGTTGGCCGGTAGCGGCCCTTCTAAGCGAAAGCCCCTAGTTTTATGACACACGCCGTATCATCACAAACAGCTCCTCCCGAGGCATTCATTGATGTAACACCTATTTGCCACGTAACACGCATACCGGCAAACCAGCCACAGCTGTTTTAATGCTTCAAAACCTTTTTAAATCAAATAGTTACCGATCAACGTAACACGCGTAACGCCCGTAACACGGTTTTTATTAGGGTATACCCCGAGCCCCATCAGTATTGATCCTCCAGCGAAAGGAGATCGATCATGCTCTTGGCTTTGGTTAGACAGCGGGGGGCCCTGCGCATGTTGGTTTGTCACGGGGTAGGAAACCCGCGTGATCGTGTTAGCGGAAAGGCGCCCAGCTTAGTGAACAGGTGAACCGGGTGACTGCTGTTCACCAGTGCATTTGCCCTATGAACCGGAAAGTCGCTGGCACCCTGGGCATTTCGGATAGACACGGGGCATAGAACCTGCCGGATCTCGTTAGTGGCTGGGCTCCAAAGTTAGTTGACTGGTTGACCGAGCCAATCGTTCACAATCCTGAACGAAACCAAGCACCGTTACAGATCCGATAAGGATGCCCTTTTCTCTTCAAGATCCTTTCAATTTCAATGTTGAAATTTCAGTAAGCTGGTGTGGCTGCCGCTACCACGATTCCGCGGGTTTCATGCCCCGTACCTTCAAGAATGCTCCAGGGTCCCCAGCGACATATCAGACCTACCCTCCCACCAGATTCGGGGGTATTTTCTCCGGTCACCCACTGGAGTAGGAAACACCATGTTCTGGCGCAGAGACAAACCGCTGAGGGTAGAGCTGCTTACACCCATCCACGTCACTGCTTCCTCAGCTCCTGCACATCTCGAGACGTTAGATGACCCAGCTGCCAAGGAGGCGAAAACCAATACAGACCTGGCTTTCAAACTGATTACATTTGGAGCGCTGGCATCGCAAGCAGCGCTGGTGATCTACGGTTACTCACTCCTATCCGGCAGGTTTCAGCAGTTCGGTATCGACCAGAACGAGCTATCACTGAGCACACCAACGCTGCTTCTGCACGGGTACACCAGTCTGTTCTCTGGTGCATTGGACGCTGCGGAACAATGGCCCATCGTAGGACCCGGCCTTCTGGCTTTCGCATTTGTGGCGATTGCTGCGCTCTTTGTTGCGGTTATAACGAGGAGGCCCAAGGCCAACGTAGTGATCGGACTTGCAGCATGGATAGGGATTGCCATGTTTATGGCGTTCTTCGCTCCTGGCGCAGGAGTTCAACAAGGTAGGGGGGCTGGGCTTGCAGATTTTAAAAGGTATACCCAGTTAGAAACTGCCGGGGACCTCGAAGCGGTGGATACCGTGGTAACCGACAAGGGCGAACGCCTGGTAGGCCATTTGATCCTGGCGGACAGCAAAAGTACGTTTCTACTCGTGGGCAGAACCCTATTTAAGCTTGATGGTACGACTGGCCGCGTAATCCGTGAGACGGAGCTGAAACAACGTCCTCCCGAGATGGAAAAGCTCACACCGAAGGCGTAAACCCAAACGCAGCAGGAAGAGCCATGTATGCCCACGTGTATGCCTAACCGATACAACGCCTACGAGGCCCAGCAAATACGGCAGCCTTACAGTCCAGTTCAAACGACGCCGGGGCACCACATACAAACAAAAAGCCCCAGGTCTCTCGACCCGGGGCTTTTTTGTGGACGCATGTTTAACGCTTTTGCAACGCCTCCAACCGCGCAGGTAGATCCTCGTTTGGAAAGCGTTTATGCAACGCCAGCAGCTTTTCATCCGCCGCTCTGGTCTCACCTGCGTTACGCAAGCGCAGGATTTCCTGCAGCGCTTGTTCCAGCGTGGGCAAGGCGACCGCTGCGCGTTTGCTCATTTTGGCGGTGGGTGCTTCAGCCAGGGAGCCTGCGGACTCTGCCTGCACCTGCGCGCTGTCCGCCTGGGGCGCGAGGGCGAGTCGGGCCATCGGCGCGGGGGCCGCTGGAGCCGCCAGCGCGGGGGGCGGGGGCGCGGCGGCGTATTGCGCAATGTCGGGCGTGGGCCGGTCGGCGGTGGGAACGGGGGAACGCACGACCAGGCCGATCATCAGGGCTACGCCTGCGACTGTGGCAAATGCCATCTGCCAGCGCGGCCGTTGGCAGGCGTGCAGCCAGCGTTGCCACAGGTTGGGACGCGGCGCCGGGGCTTCGCGGCGGGCGGCGGCGAGGATGAAGGCGTCGAGGGCGGCCGGCGGTTCGCCGTGGGCCTGCTGGCGAAAGTGCTGGAGCAGCACGTCGTCGCTCGAGTCCTTGGTGTGTCGGGGGTCAGTCATACGGTTACCTCCTCGGCCAGCAGCCGACGCAGTTTCTGCTGGGCGTAACGCAAACGGCTTTTGACGGTTTCCAGCGGGACGCCGGTCAGGGCGGCGATTTGCGGCAGTTCCAGGTCGCCGTGCAGGCGCAGCAGGAATACTTCGCGCTGGTCTTCGGGCAAGTCCTGCAGGGCGGCATCGAGACGACCCTGGTCGCGGCTCAGGCTCAACTGCTGCTCGGGGCCGGCGCTGTCGTCGAGGCGGGCGTGCAGTTGTTCGTCGTAGCTGTCGTGCAACGGGTTGTGGACACCGTGCTTGCGCCAGTGATCGATCAAACGGTTGCGCGCAATCTGGAACAACCACGTACGAAAACTCGCTCGGCCCTGTGGCTGGCTGCTGCTGCGGATCAGGCTGAGCCAGGTGTCCTGGAACACTTCCTCGGCCAGTTCGGCCTTGTTGCTCAAGGACACGAGAAAACGGTACAGGCCCTGCCGATGGCGAGCGTACAGGGCTTCAAACGCCGCCCCGTCGCCGTCGCGATAGCGGGCCAGCAGGGCCTCGTCGCTGGGTGAATCCATTGAATGCCAAACTCCCTTCAAATGATCATTGCGTAACCGGTGTCTTGAGGCTCTGCGCCAGCTCGACCAGTTGCACAAACTCGTTGCGCAGGCCAAAGAAGTCATCGCCTCGGGCGGCGCGCGCCAATGCGGCGGTGTCGGCCAGGCTCATGGTGCCAGTGTAGCGTCCGTCATTCTTGAGTTGTTGGGCAAAAGCCGCCACGGCGGCCGAGAAGCGTAGGTCAGCGCTGGGCTGGGCGTTGTTTGGCTGGCTGCCGATTGCGCGTTCGATCAGTCGGCTCTCGCCGCCTTCGGCCGGCTTGTAGCGAACGCGCAACAGCGCCAGTTCTCCCGCGTTGCTGTCAGCGCTTGAGGGCGACCCGTAACGCAGCGGCTCCAGCCAGCCTTTTTCGCCCTTCGGAACAATTTCATACAACGCAGTGACGGTATGTCCGGCACCGATCTCGCCGGCATCGACCTTGTCGTTGTTAAAATCCTCACGCTTCAAGGCGCGGTTTTCATAACCCAACAGGCGATATTCACTCACCTGCGCCGGGTTGAATTCCACCTGCAACTTCACATCCCGCGCCACCACCGCCAGGGTTGAGCTGAGCTGATCCACCAGGACCTTGCGCGCTTCACGCAGGGTGTCGATGTAGGCGTAGTTACCATCGCCAGCATCGGCCAGTTGCTCCATCAACTGCTCATTGTAGTTACCCACGCCAAACCCCAGGGTGGTCAGGGACACCCCGCTTTTGCGTTGTTCGACCGCCATTTGCTTGAGGCTGTCGAAGTCGCTGATGCCGACGTTGAAGTCGCCATCGGTGGCCAGCAGGATGCGGTTGATGCCCTTGTCGATAAACCCTTCACGGGCCATCTGATAGGCCAGTTCGATGCCCGAAGCGCCGGCTGTCGATCCACCTGCGTTCAGTTGATCGATGGCGTTGCGGATCCTCGCCTTGTCGCGGCCGGAGGTCGGCTTGAGCACGACTCGCGACTCGCCGGCGTAGACCACCAGTGAAACCCGGTCTTGATCACGCAGCTGATCCACCAGCAGTTTGAGGGTGCTTTTCACCATCGGCAGGCCTTCGCGGCGATCCATGGAGCCGGAAACATCCACCAGGAACACCAGATTGGCCGGCGCCAGATTCGCCACCGCACGGTCGGAAGCCTTGATGCCGATGCGCAGCAGACGGGTGTGGGGGTTCCACGGCGTCGCCGCGACTTCGGTGGTCACGCCGAAGGGCGAGCCGTCGTTGGGCAACGCGTAGTCGTAAGAGAAGTAGTTGAGCATTTCCTCCAGTCGTACAGCGCCTTCGGGCGGCAGGCGACCTTGATTGAGGAAACGCCGGACATTGGCATAACTGCCGGTGTCGACGTCGACACTGAAGGTCGACACCGGTGTTTCGGTGACGCTGTGGACCGGGTTGTCCGGCAGCTGTTGATACTGCTCGCGAGACTCGGCGCGGTATGGCGGGGCGACGCCGTCGTGCATGACCACAGAGGCGGGCATTGGCGCCGCGACGAGCATTCTCTTGAGCCCGCCACTCTGTACCTGAACGGACTCACTGTGCACGTGCGGCGCAGCGACAGCGTCGCGAGCTTTAGCCTCATCACGGGACGAAGACAGCCCACACCCGGCAAGCGCCACCAGCAAGGTAACGGCAAAGCCTTGGGCAGCGGGGCGCAGTAGCAGAAGAGAATGGGACATGGGCTGAACCTCGTGAGTGAATGATGCGTTCACAAGGTCAGACGCAAGCGCGGCGTGATTCGGGTTTTCCGCAGGGAACAGATTTAATCCAGTGCGATGCGTCCCCTTCTGAAAATAAGCCCTTTCAAGGTCTTTGAGGACACGCAGCAAGCTGCAGAGCTGTTTTGATCTGAAGTGGAGGGTTCTTTTGTGTGTGGCTTGAGATCCCCCCTCACCCCAACCCTCTCCCCAGAGGGGCGAGGGGGCTGATCGGGGGATATTGGCGGTTTACATCGACCTGGCAGATCGGCTTTGAATCCGTCATCAAAAACGATTTTTCAGGTCGCCCATTTTCTCAGCACACTTCGGTCAACTGCCTCAGGGCGGTCCGACGTTTCGGGAGGGTTAGGGGCGGATCTCAAGCCCGCCCCTTATCGCACTGCCAACCGCATTTTAAACGGTACATGCAGACCGTCATCGCGACAGCCCAGTCTCAATCCAATGCGACTGGTTTTTCAAAGACCTTGAAAAGGTTGCTTCTGAAAATCAGTCCGTACCGTACTTCGGCGAACGCGGCCCGTACAGGATCCCGGTGCGTTGGCCGGCCGACAGCAGGCGCGCACTGGTGATGCCGGCAATCGGATGCGCCGCGTCGGTGGAACTGTTGATCACTTGCTTGACCGCCGCCGTGATCAGCATGCCCACCAGGCCGCCACCATTGTTATTGCCTTCCTCGCTGGAGGCCCGCGCCGAACCGGTCCACAGCGTGGTGCCGGTGCGCAGGTCCACCAGTTTGGCCGAAGCCGTCACTGCGGTGTCACTGGTGATCAGCATGTACTTGGTGCCGTATTCGCTGACGGTGATGTACAGCGCCGAATCAGCCCCGAAAATCTCATGCAGCTTGCCCGGTGGGAGCGCCTGGATGTCGTTCGGGGTGGTCAGGCCGTTCTGGCGGAAGGTTTCGTCGACCAGCGCGATCGGCAACACGTAGTAGCCAGCTTCGGCCAACGGGTAGGTCACCTGCGACATCAGGCTGTAGGACGCCTGCACTTCCGGGGATTCGTTGATCGGTGGCAACACCAGGATCGACTTCGGCCGCGACTGCTTGAACGCCGAGTAATCAACCGTCTTGGGCGCGGCACAACCGCCCAGCAACGCCAGGGCCAGCAAGGCGCCGGTAAGTTTCAACAGGTTCATTTCTTCACCTCGGGGGCCTTGGCGTTCTTCAGCAGGAAGTCCATATAGGCGGCGGACTCGGGGAACAGCGCCTTCTCGGTGCGGAACTGCTGCACCATCTGGTCATCCTTGCCCATGCTCAGGTACAGCATGCCCAGGTGTGCGTGATAACCCGGCGGGGCCTGGCGACCACTGGCGTTGATCTTTTGCAGATCCCGCTCCAGCGCTTCGACCTGGGCTTCCTTGGGCTCACCCTTGAAATATTCATAAACCTGCGGCTGATAGCTTTCCCACTGATACAGCGGCTTGGGTGCCGTCTGGCACCCGGCGACCACTGCCATTGCTGTCAGCATCAGCGCCAACTTCACTGCCTTGCTCATCCGTGTACTGCTCCTTGAAAACAATTAAATCAGTTGCGCGGGTTCCAGGCGCCGGCATTGATGCCGTCGACCAGGCGATTGATCGCTTCGCGCATGGCCAGGTCCAGGACCTTGCCATTGAGGGTGGAGTCGTAGCTGGCGGTGCCGCCGAAGCCGACCACTTCGCGGTTCGACAGCGCGTATTCACCGGCGCCTTGAGTGGAATACACCACTTCCGACGTACTGATATTGACGATGTTCAGGTTGACCTTGGCGTAGGCCACCTGGGTCTTGCCACGGCCGAGAATGCCGAACAGCTGGCGATCACCGGTTTCTTTACGACCGAACTCGGTCACATCGCCGGTCACCACGTAATCAGCGCCCTTGAGCTTCTGTGCGGTGCCTTTGATTTTCGCTTCCTGGGAAATTTCGCCCATATTGTCGCGGTCCAGCACGCTGAAGCGGTTGGTCTGCTGCAAGTGGGTGATCAGGATCGTCTTGGCCTGACCGCCGAGGCGATCCACGCCATCGGAAAAGATCCCACGCATGTAGCTGGAGCGGTTGTCGAACTTGCCCACGGCAATCGGTACGCGCACACCGGAATAGACCACGCCGGCGCTGGCGACTTTCTCGACCTGCAGCGCGCGCGAGCTTTCCGTGGCGGCACAACCGGCCAGCGTCAGCAGCGCGGCGCCGGCAAGGCCCGACAGCAGGATTTTGAACAGTGTTTTCACGGGGTGCTCCTAAGTAAAGAAATCCAGGGTGTTCGGGGGGCAACTAGCGCGACGGAATGTCCCGCAGGTCATCGAGGATGTAGCGGCTCAGCCCGCCAGTGAAATGCCGCTCGATATTGGCGTTGCCGGTATTGGAGACGATCCCGGCGATGGTTTTCCATTGCTGCGCCTGGCCGGCCCAATTGTTGGGCACCAGCCCCTCGCGAGCCTGGGCAAAGTGCAACACCTCGGCGCCGGCCTGCTTGACCTTGACCTGATAGCTGAAGTCGATGCTGCTGAGGATCGTGTTGTCGTCGACGATCAGCGTGCTGAGGCCACCTTTGGAGTCGGCGATATGACGGGTGTAGACGATATCCACATCCAGCAAGTAATCGGCACTCGCCTTGCTGGTCGCATAACGCTTGGCCTTGAGCAGGCGGTCGACCAGATCGACGCCCAATTGCTCACGGACTTTGGCGTCCGGCAGGAAACGCGGGTTCTGCCCCACCACTTCCACGTCGAAGGTATCAACCCAAAAGGTCGCAGTCTTGGGGATGCTGACGGGCGCGGGGGAAATGTAGTAATCGGGCTTGGAGGCACAACCGGCCAGGAAGGAGAGGGCCAAGAGTAAAGCAAAAACACGCATGTCTGATTTCGTCCCTGAAAAGTGTCCGGTGTGTAACGGCTGGCGCATTTTACGGGGTTGAAAGCGGTTCTCAAGTTGTTTTATGCACCGCTGGTCCAGTTTGCCTGAGCTTCAACCATTCAACATCAGCCACTGTAGGAGCGAGCGTGCTCGCGAAGAACCTGAGCACGACAGGTTCTGCCTGGGTGCATGCGTAATCGTTGACGATTTTCGCGAGCACGCTCGCTCCTACGGTGGGCTTCATTTGCTGCCGTGTTGTATTCAGGCGCGGGGCTTATGGCTCCAGCGCTTCAGTTCAAACCGACTTTGACGGAACGCTCGGACGACCAGGAACCCTGGCCTGACGGCAATATCGGCTCGGCAGGAATGCGGTATTTACCGAATGCGTTGACGACGGCCTGGTCTACCTCAGCGTTGCCTGAGCTTTCGACCAAAGCGATTTGCGGCACATTCGAACCAGGTTTGCCTTGCACTCGTAGCGTCACCGGGTTGCTGGCGCCGCCGCGTTTGATGTGTTTATTTAAGGCAATCTCGATGTCCAATGCCGTACGATTGAGACTCTTGCGACTGGTATCACTCCAGACGTCGTTGTAGCGCTGGGTCTGTTCAGGCGTCAGCAGCAGTCCTTGAGCGCGGATCCGCTGAATACCCGTCCACGAGACATCGCCGGCATGCTGGCTGGCTTCCACGTAATACATCATTGCCCCGAACAAATCCTGCGGGCCGCCGCGGCCCTCCTCCATCAATCTGGCCAATGCGAGTTTACTTTTATCGCTGTCGCTGTTGGTCAGCGCCAACTGATAAAGGCGTCGCGCTTCTACGTCGTTGCGCGCTTGCCCGTGGCCATCCTCGGCCATGCGCGCCAGTCTCTCGTTACCTACGCCGTCCACGACGGCGACAGACTCATAGAGCGATCTGGCCTTGGCAAAATCTTGCGGCAGGCCGCCACGACCGAATTCGTACAAACCACCGAGCGTGGTCTTACAGCGCACGTTGCCGTTATCGCTGGCTTTACGAATGTATTGAACCTCGTCTGCAGTGAGGCTTTTTTCTCCCGCAAACAGCATGCATCGAACGTTGGCCAGACTCTCTTCCAAGGTGCTAGGTGGCCGGGAGGTTTGACACCCCGCGAGCAAGCCCGTGATTGCCAGCACAACTATTGCCTGTTTCATGTAATGCATCCGTGGAATCGTGTGGGTTTAACCGGCTGAGGCGCGAAAAAATGAAGCACGATCAAAAGATCGCAGCCGGCGTCTGGATCTGCACTTCAGTGGCCAGATCATCGATGGCCTAGGCCTATCCCGAAAAAAGCGAAAACGGGGATTTATTTCAGAAACTCCCGCCCACCGTCCTGAAAACCTCGAGCAATAAAACGAAAAATGAACCCATCCCTTTTTTCGTTTTTCGCTCCCGTTAAAGCCCATGACCCAGTGCAGGAGCGAGCCAACCCGCCCCTCCACATTCGGCCCTAAGACTTAGAACGCGTAGCGCGCCTTGAGCATGAGGCCGTCAGCATCAAACCCACTACGCGCCTGACGGGTATAGCTGGCGCCGACGGTCAGGTCCGAGACCTGATAGTTCAGCCCGAGACTGGCTTCGTAGCTGTTGCGCGCCACCGAGGCGCCGGTGACGGTGAACGCCGAACCGCCGGCCACGAAGCTTGAAGTCTGCGCCACGCGATCACCCATCAGGTCGTGATAGGCCATCAACGTCGCTTCCGGCTGCAAGCTGCCCGCCCCCATCGGCAAGTTGGCCGCCAAGCGCACACCGGCGCCCAGTTCACCCACTTCGTAACGCTGGGAAGCGGTGTTCAGCGCCGCCGAAGAACCTTTCTCGCTGAAGCTGTCCATACGCACATTGGCATAGCGCGCCGCCACGCGCGGTTCAATCACCACGCTGTCCGACGGTTTGAAGCTGTAGCCGCCGAGGACGCTGGCAGACAGTACATTGCTGTCGTAGCTGCCCTTGGCCGTGGTGCCAGCGACGTGACGCTTGCTGTCATTGTCGTTATGGCCGTAACTCAGGCTGCCATCGACAAACCAGTTTTGCAGCGACCAGTTGCCGTACAGCGACAACGCGTTGCCCTGCACTTCGGTCTTGTTGCCCAAATCCGAATGAATATTGGAATTGAGGTAGCTGTACGCCACGCCCACACGGGTGCTGTCGTTCAAACGACCGTCCACACCGACAGCCATGCCGCTGCTGTTGGCCGAGTAACCGTTATCGCCACCGCGACCGTCCTGATCCATGTTGCTGCTCAGGCCCTGCACCCACACGCCGCCACGCTCACGGCCATCACGCTGGCCGGCGAGACGATTGTGGATCGTGCCGTTGATCACGGTTTGCCCCGACAACGCCACATCCAGCGCACCACGGTTGACGTCCGGCTTGAGCTGCTCGCCGACCTGCGCCAGTTGTTGCGCGCCGCCGGCGCTAGCCAAGGCCTGGAACAGCGGATCGTCCTGGCTCAATTGCCCCAGCACCTCGTTCTTCAACACATTGACGGCGGTAACCACCGACGTGCCGGCACCGACGCCGCCGAGGTCGGTTTGCACCTGTTCATCGTTTTTCAAACCCACCACGGCCTTGACCGTTTGCGCGTCGGCCGAATAACTAAGCACGTCGAGCAACGACGAGCTGCTGGCAACCGTCAGGCCGTTGTTCTGCACGCTGCTGGCGCGCAACAATGTGTATTCAGTACCGCTGGGCACGGCAGTGAAATCGCCAGGGTTGGCGCTCAGGGTCACCTTCGACGCCTGGGCAAAATTCGCCGAGCCGTTGACGGTGAGGTAAGGCGTGGTCGGCACCACGCTGTTGGCCAGACGCATATCAATCCCGGCGCCGCTGGCGACGTTGAGGTTGCCAGTGATCGCGACGCCCGGCGCGGACAGGTTCAGCGAACCCGAGTTGATCGAGACAGGGCTGACGATGCGCTTGCCGATAAAATCAGCCTGGCCGGCGATGTTCACGCTGGTAACGTCGAGCACATCGCCGACGATTCTGCCGCCGGTCCAGTTCAAGGTCGCCAGGTTGGCGGCGTCGATGGCGGTACCGGTGTTGCTGCGGATTTCGCCGGCTTGTTGGTTGATCTCGAAGGGTGAGGTCTGGTTGATGGCATCGACTGCAATGGCCGTGCTGCCGGCGCTGATAGAGCCGCGGTTGATGATGCCACGAGAGCCCTGCGCGCTGTTCTCGGCAAAGGTTGCGCCCTGGAAGTCAAAGGCTTTGGCGTTTTCACCCTTGGCTTCTATTGTTCCGGTGTTGAGGATGTAGTCGACGGTTCCATCGAAAAAAGCCACGCCTTTGGCATCAGAACCATTGGCGGAAATCAGCCCACTGTTTTCGATTCTCAAGGGGGTGGTGCTGGTTTCCACCTCAAAGGCCCAAGCTTCTTTGCCTGTGACGGACAACGTACCCGAGTTGAGGATCTTGCCGCCGATGCTGGTCTGAAGCGAATTGCGTCGATCCAACGCTATGCCCAAAACGTCATCGCCTACCATCGATATCACACCGGTGTTGGAAACGTCGCCGGCAATCGTGGTGCCATGCAGGTACATGCCATCGCCACCGCCGTGGGTGTCCGGAACAGGGTATGTAGACTGGATCGTGCCGGAGTTGATAACACTCCCACCTATGTTTGCAAAGCCAATTTCAAAGCCTTCATGGGCTCCGTTGTTCATGATGATGTTGCCGGCCTGGATGACATCACCGGTGATAGTGCTAGCGCTTGGAGTGACGGCCAGGGTCACCAGCGGGTCTATGGAAAACGCTTGAATGGAACGACCTTGGGCATCCAGCACGATATCTGCGCGATTGATCAAAGAACCCTGAATCGTGGTATCGCCGACAGTCACTCCCCGCCAATTGCTCGTACCTTGGCTGGCGGTCAAGTTGGTCGGCTGCGTCAGTGTACCGGTGAGGGTCAATGACTCATTGAGCGTCTCGCCTAACCACATGCTCTTGCCTTGGCCAATGTCTACCTCAACGGCTAGCACTTGCGTGCTGATAGTACCAACCATTAGGGCCAGCAGACTTTTCTTGAACGGCTTACGCATCATTTAAAACTCCATTTTGTAAAAAAAACGCACCGTCATGAAGCCTGACGGTGTTGGATATGAAACCCAATCGAATTACTTGAATTCTTGCGCGAAGTTGCACCCACACAATCCAGTGGGCGCCGAGCAATACTCGATTTACAGTAGCGTCTACTCCGACAATCACATGCAACCAGGGCCAGGAAGATGAAAGCCAGCAATTTAATACTGCTGGCGTAGTAGCTTTTAATCCTGACACGACACCTGCTAACGGACGCCCCCCTTTACCTTGAATGCTCTGCACCAGTCAGCACATTTAATCCCGACTCATATTTCAGTCCAAGTTTTAGGCAAGAACTAATAAGCCGCAAATGTTATTTTCTTGCCCCTTTTCTTGACACCGAAATAGAGTGGTGAGCTTCAAAGCTCAATGATTCATACAGGCAACATCTAATCAGACCTTCCGAACAACCGCGCCCACCATCCAGACTTGGCACTCGGATTAGGTGTTGGAATAACCTCCTCGCTGGGATGGAGCAAATCACCCGGATAGTGTTCGTGCCCAATGCACTCACTATCGTCAAGCCCAAATACTTTCACGGCAGCGACCGCCTCAAAACACCAGCGACCGAAATAACTCCCCATCTCAAGTGGGTGTTTTACCGGATCACCATAGATGTACCACCACGGTTGCTGTTTACCGCGCCGGTTCAACTCCGGATACCAATATTCTACGAATACCAGCAGCAGAGCTGCTTGTTGCGCCTGTGGCGCATCAATTGCCTTGAGCAGCCTTGCATATGGCTTGGCATGTAGCAGCTTATCCCCAATTGTCCGCTCTGGTTGGCGGTACGCAATGATCCGATCCAACAGAACGTCCTGCCCCCCCTCACCTATTAACTCAACCAATCGAAACCACTGGTCATCGGGAATTTCGAGAGCAAGCGCCAGGCCCACCAACCAGAAACAGTAGATGTAGTGGTTTAAGTCGGTCAGTTCGAAGGACCAGTCTCGGCAAGTCTGAAGATTATTTTCAGCGCATATGTTGTCGGATTCTCGGTTGGAAAGTTCCCATGCATCCAGAACTCCGGGAAAGTATGTTGCGATCGCTGTAACATTTCCACCACTCGAGTAGACCCGTATGGCCGCACGCAAATTATCTTTGGCAAAGTCAAACGTAAATTGCGCTCTGTATACGGGATTAGCCGAAGGCTCCGACAAAATCTTACTGGCACGCTCAATCCATTGCAGATCCTTTGCCTCACGACCATCCCAATACTGCTTATCTCCCCAAGGCGCACGAATCATGGAAAAACCTTATTCAAATTTTCGGGGAAAAAATGGGGACGGAAAAAATGGGGACAGATTTATTTCAAAACAAAAAAAATAAATCTGTCCCCTTTTTTTCTCTTTTTTTCTGAAAAATTAAACAGGTCCCCTTTCTTCGCATCTTCGAAAACCATTTGCAAAATCCTTTCACTTCCTATCTTGACTTTAAACTAAAATCAAAAAATTAGTTTTTTTAGGCGATCACCCACACTGATTAACTCGGCAGGGGAAAGCGGGCTATAACTGATCACAATCAAGACCCCTCCTTCAAATTCTCGCACTTCGTCCACATAACCATTTAACAACTCAACAAGTTGCCCAGGAGTTTTTTCAAAAGCGCGAAGACATAGTTCACGATCGAAATAGTTCGCAGCATTTATACGAAAAATACCATCTCTACCATTAATGTCTTTTTTTGTAACTTCACAGGCTTCCAACACTAGGGGCCAATCATTTCTCGTAATACTCCAATCGTGCAAAGTTGACCGATAGGAATTAAATGCCTTGATATACCGAGGAAAAACAACCTTCAGCAAGCCTGAATAATCAACTTTAGAGGCTGGAAACTCAATAAAGAGCGTATCATCAAACTGCGCATCGTCTTTTAAGTATTTTTGATCACGCAGAGCATAAGAAATTCGACCTTTAACGCCGGATGGAAGTAATTTATCTAAGGAGACTGAGGTCACTAACTCGCCTCCAATAGAGGGGACTTCAAGAGAGCCATTCAAATTCCACGGAGTGTCTAAATCGCCTATGGCTTTAAAAAAATTACTATGCCTCTCCTCGATAGACTCTGAAACTTTAGGTCTATGTCGAAACTCAAGCTTATATTTAGTCATTAAGGTGCCACCCTTACGGAAATATTTCTGATGTTTTGCTCAATAAGGATATCTGTTGCCCTATCAGCTGCCTTTTGATTAGGAAACTCAAAAACTGCCTTAACACCCGGATTCTGCTTTAATGCTGCCGACACTCGCTGAACGCTTTGTATCTGTTTATCAAATGTAGTTAGCGCCGTTTTTCGATCAATCAGTGTGATACCGCCAACATCCTCTACGCCATCAAATTTCACAAAATTGTTACCGTTAGGATTGGGATTGTCAAATCTAATTGCCGGCACTGCTTTACGCTGCGAAAGAACTTCTGAAAATGCTCCTGCCGTACCCGCTTCGAATTTTACGAAAGGTTTAGCAAAATCTCCTTGAGGTTCCTGCACAAAAATCAGGCCTCTATTTTCGCCATCCAGTTTCCGTGCATCCTTTATAGTCAAAACGTCGACTTTAGAAAGATCTAACTCACTTCTACTAGGACTTGGAAGTTTTTTCGCAGCAGTTGCGCTGGCAGCCTCTCCAGCTAATTTCCCGCTAAAATATTTACCGGCGCCTCCGAATAAAGCGCCTAGCGCTGCCGATTTAGCCGCACTGATTGCCAAGTCAGACGTCGCACTCGACTCTCCGGGGAAAGTTTCAGGATAAAAAGAAGCCGCAATTTTTCCGGGTTCCTCAGACTTGAAATCCGCCGTAATTTGGCTGGCCGAATCCCAGGCACCCACCATTGAGGTGGTGCCCAGTGCACCAAGGCCGGCCGGTAAGGCGCAGGTAACTACGCCAACACATGCAGGTGACGAAACCAACATCCCCGCGTATGCCGCGGCCCCCCCCGTGAGGCCAAGGGCAGTGTCTTTGCTTGCACCAACGACTTGTACGGCCTTGCCATGGGCATTGAGTGTGTCGTCGCTCCAATCTTTCCAACTGCGCCCACCAAACTGGCCGGTCGCTTGAAGCAGTGCAATCTCCTCGCTATAAGTAGCGCCGCTATCCTGAAGCGTCTTGAACCTACCGTAGATAGGATCGTCAGTCGGAATCGACTCTGCACAGCGCGCCAACGCGCAGGCAGCTGCATTCAAACGATCAGCTTTTTCAGGATGGAAGCGTCGCTGTTCATCCAACGCTTCAGCTTGAGATTTGTGAAGAGCATGGTTGTACTGCGTGGCATTTTTCGCCACCCAGCCACCCTTTTCCAACGATTTAGCGTTGGCATCCTGCTGCGTGGCGGCAGCAAGCACACCTACCACTTGAGAGCTCATGGAGAGAAGGGTCTTGTTGCCTTCAACTAGAGTGTTTAAGTGTCCAACTACAGCTTCATTGATCCCGGCTGCCAAAGCTCCAGTTTTGAAATCGCCCCCTGTGGCCTCTGCAAGCAAACCACCCACCATTGCATGCACAATGATTTTCGGCGGATAACCGTCGGTCAAACGCCCTTTTGTATAGTCCCCAACGGCATTAAAGCTGACCGCCGCCAGCGTATTGAATAACGCGCTTTTGAGTGCGTCACTGCCACTTTCACCCTGCCCCAGGGCCTTGCCAAGAAGCATGGACGTGCCGTTCTGCAACGTCTGACTCGCAGCAAACTGGCCAGCCCCAGTCCATGTATTCAAAGGCGGAGACGTGATGTTTCCGGTTCCGTACTCAGTTTTGGTACCGGTCCAACCATCGAAATAAGCAGCGGTCAGGCCTGCTGTCGCCCCCGCAATTACGTACCCCTTCATCGCATCCGAAGAGGTCACGTCCTTGAACACGGCCCCCAGATTGCCTCGATTATTAACAACGCTTACGGTTGCATTGGTCGCAGCTCCTGCTGCAACGGCACCCGCCGCAGCTGATATGCCGGCTGCCGTTTCTACGGAAATGGTTCCGGCAGCAACCATGCCTCCAGTAGCGGTGCCCATTGCGCCTGCCGCCATCGGCCCAACCACCGCCGCCATCACAATCGCAATAATGATCTGCGAAGCCGGCCCCAACCCCGAGTTGCTGTACTTGAAGCTGTCGTGGATTTCCTTGACCTGCCTCCAATCAACATCGCCCCGAGCTTCAGCGTCCTTGATCCAGGCCAGTTGCGGGTCCGCCTTGACCATCGCGTCGATGGATTGGCTGACGGTCTGTTGATTGACCTGCTTGACGTCGATTTTCAGGCCTTCCACGGCCTTGATCGCGATGCTGCCTTCGGCGATTAGCTGGCTCTGGCGCAGTGTTTCGTCAGTGTTGCCCTTGCCTTTGGAGGACATCCAGAACGCGTTGTTATTGCTCTTCTCGTGGCTCTCCTGATGCAGGTCTTTCACCGCTTCAAAGGTGATGACTCCACTGCTGTCGAGGATGATGTCCTTGCCACTTTGCAGCTTGGCGAGTTGGAAGGTCTGGTCGCCGCCACTTTTGAGTGTCAGATCGCCGCCAGTCTTGATTTCGGTACCGACATTGGTGATACGGGATACTTCGTCACGTTGGGTCTTTTTGGAGCCCCAACCACTGTTTTTCTTCATGTCATACAACGTGCGCATACTGTTCTGCGCAGCCAGCAGGTTCAACCTCTCCCCGCTGTACAAATAGGCCTCATTCCCCGCACTGATCTTGCTCGCCACAATCGTCGTATCGCGCCCTGCCTGGCTGGTAAAGTTACCGCCCGCCGTCAACACGCTCGCCACTTGCGTGGTCTGTTCATCCGCAGTCTTGATGCGTTTCTTGCCGTCCTTCTCCTTGCCTTCGACATTGTGCTCATCACTGACCGACGCGATGTTCAGATCGCGCGCGGCCTGGATGTTGAGGTCTTTGCCGGCGGTCGCGGTGCTGCCGACCACGTTGATGTCTTGCCCCGCTTTCATGTTGAGGCTACCGCCTGCCGTAACGCTGGCAGCGAGGTTTTTCACGTCGGTGGTGATGCTGGTTTTTTCGCCGCCGTCGCTGAGCTCGTGTTTCACACTGGTATCGCTGACAGCCAGCAGGTTGAGGTCACGACCGGCCGTCAGGCTGGCGTCGCCACCAGCAGTGATGGCACCTCGGTTGGTAAAGTCGCGGCCGGCATCGATAGCGAGGTTTTCGCGGGCGACGATGGTGCCAGCGCTGGTGTCGGTAAGGGTGCGCATACCAGCACCGTCGCGAACCTGGATAGCGGTGCTGTCGTTGGTGAAGTCACCTTTGAGGGCGGTCAGACTGACTTGCTTGCCGCGGATTTCGCCAGCCATGGCGTTGCGGATGCTGTTCTGGGCCAGCAGGCTGAGGTTGTTGCCGGCCTCGGCCAGGCCGCCGGTGTAAATACTGCCGCTGCTGACTGCGGTCAGATTGTTGCTAGCGCGCAAAGTGCCCACGTTTACCAGATCGCCGCCAGTAATCAGATTGAGGTCGCGACCTTGAATCAGGCTGTTGCCACGCACATTACGGGCATCGGCGTCGGCCAGGTATAGCACCGGCACCAGCACCGTCTGGCCATCGACCACGCGGTTTTCCATCCACACGATGTCGTGTGTCAGGGCACTGACTTGCTGCTCGGTTAAGGTTACGCCGACACTCAGACGTAGGGCGTCTTTGCTGGCGAGCGCGTTGTCCATCAGGTAGCGGAACTGGTCGTAGTCACTGGACAGGCCGGCTGCGAGAAAGCGTTGGCCGGTCTGCGCCAGCACCGCATCGCGAATCAAACGGGACTCATACTGGCCGTCGCCCAAACGGCGCCATGCTTCATCGGGATCGTAGCCGAGCTTGCCGAGCAAGTAGTCAGAACTGAAGAAGCCCGACAGCGTCGTAAGGTTAGGGTTGGTTTCGATCAGGTAATGGCTGCTCGGGTCGATATTTTTGATGAACAGGCCGTAGTCGCCTTTGGGCAACTGGAAGTTCGGCGCGGCCGTGGGGTCCACCGGGGCAAAAGGCACGCCGGTGTAGTCCACAGGGACGAAGCTGACCACCGTGCTGCCGTCGGCGGCGATGTGTTCCACTCGTTTGACTGTGGCGGGCGCCTGAGCACTGGCGTCACTCGCTTGCTGGCTGAGATTGATGTTGATGCCACCGACCGGGATACCGGTCTGGTCATCACCCAAGGTACCGGTCAGCTGCGCCAGAGTGTTTTCATGCAGCGTGCCGTTTTGCAAGGTCCGCGCAACGTTGAGGTTGACGCTGCCACCGGCTTGCAGGGTAGCCGCGTAGGCCGGCTCGCCATTTTCGGTCCACGTGGTGACGTCGCTGACTTGCAAAAACGGCAAGCTGTTGGGCGACAACGCCTTCAGTGTTTCAAAGCGTGCCTTATCAAAGTTCCCGGCTGCGGTGGCTTTATTGAAAGCAGGAACATCAACGTACTCCATGCGCTCCCACAGATTTTTATCGACGTGCCCAGGGGTACCAAATACGATTTTCTGCTGCCCAGTGCGTTGTCCGGCTCCTTGGTTAAGCAGGTCGTTGGCCGTGATAGCGAGGTTGCCGTTTGCAGCCAGCAGGCTATAGCGATTCTGGACATTGTCGCCCTGCAGGGTCATGTCCTGACCGGAAACCAGGCGCGCCGAGACTGAATCCTTGATCGCCGTTTCGCTGTAGGTCTGGTTGATAGTGATCACGCCACGGCGCCACGAGTCTTTCTCGTTGCAGTGTTGTCCGCAGACCCAGCTCAGGCTACCCGTGGTGAGGGTCTGGCCCAGTTCAAATTCGGCTTTGGCGTTCTCGATGAACCCGGCGTTGATGGCAATTGCGCCTTCACTTTCGACGGTGCCGGAAAGGTTGCTGAACATCACCGCACGTCCACCGTCCGCCCCGGTGAAATTGAGATTACCCTTGCTGTAGACGTCGCCGTACAGGTTGCTGAAGCCATTGGCCCGCATCATCATGGCGCCGCCGCTGAACAACAGGGTATCTGCGGCATTGTTGATGCCGTTGACAGCCGCGAGGGTGACCTGGCCTTGCGATCCGAGAGTCCCACGGTTGTTGATCTGCGCAGCGGCAATATCGAGTTGCTGGCGAGCTGTGAGGTAACCGAGGTTATCCAGAGTACCGCCGAGCGTGATACGGGTGGTGGTGCCGCTGGCCAGTCGGCCGCCATTCTGAGTCAGGTTGTTGGCGACAAGCGTCAGTTTCTGCTGGGCGGAGAGGCGGCCGCTGTTGGTCATATCGCCACTCAGCGTGATGCTCAAGTCGCCATCGCTGAGCAGTTCACCGCCGTTGTCGAGGCTAGCGACTTCGAGGATCAAACCCTTGCCGCTGGCCATGCGGTCGCCAGCCTTAAGGGTCAGCCCCTGAGTACTGGTGTAACGCAACGTATCGTTGAGCTGCAGGCGACCGAGGCCATTGATGTTCCCAAATGCCCAGTTGGCACTGCCCAACCCATTAATCGTGCCTTGGCTGCCAGCGAGACTGCTGGTATTGATGCTGAACAGGCCGCTACCGGCATGTTGGAGTTGACCGGATTGGTTATTCAGATGGGATGCGCTGAGCGTGAAGGCCTGGCTAGCGAATTCGAGAATGCCATTCTGGTTGTTAACCTCGCCAGTGAAGCTCAGTGTGCTGCTAGCGCCCGACAGTGCTCGCAGTTTCCCGCCGGCGCTGTTGTCGAGGCTGCCACCGCTCACCGTCAGGCCTTGGGTAGCTTCAATCAGGCCGCCCTGGTTGATCATCTGGCCACCTGAAGTCAGCTTGAGCTGACTGCCGCTGATCTGGCCGTTGGCGCTGTTCTCGAGGGTAGCGCCGTTGACGGTCAATTGCTCTTTGCCGAACAACCTGCCGCCGCGATTGATCACAGACTCGACGGTCAGTTGCAGGTCGCCCAGCAGGCTGGCCATCAAGCCGGCCTTGGTACCATCGTGGCTATTGTCGAGGCTGTCGCCCGTGACACTCAGGCTGTCGCCTTGCACCGTGCCGCCCTGGTTGCTGAGGCTGCCGACGTTCAGTTGAGTGGCCGCACCGTTGCTGAGGATCATGCCTTGGCGGTTGGTCAAGCTCTGGCCGGTATAAATCAAACCCAGATTGCCCGCCAGCAATTGACCTTTGTCGTTGTTGACGCGTTGCGCCGCGATGTCGAGGTGCTTGCCCTTTAGGGTGCCATTCTGGTTGTCGAGGGTGGTTAACGCCTTGACGAGAACACTGCGCTCGCCGGCATCGATCACGCCGCTGGCATTCGTCAACAGTTCGCTGACGTTGAGTGTAATGTCGCCGCCATTGCTGACCAGTGCGCCCGCGTTGCTGTTGTCGAGGTTGCGGGCGGTGACGTCGACGGTACCACCCAGCAGGATGCCAGCGCCGTTATCCAGCCGCTCGCCCTGCAAATATAAGCGACCGTCACTCTGAACCCGGCCCTGGGCATTGAGCAATTGGTCCCTGAGTACCAGGCTCACACCCTGCGCGCCAGCGGCCAACATGCCAGCGTTGCGGTTATCGAGGCTGGCGGCAAGCACGTCCAACTGGTCACCGACCATGCGTCCGGCCCGGTTGTCGATATGCCCGTTGTCCATCTTGAGCAGCAGTTTTTTACCGACGACCACGCCGCCCTGGTTGTCCAGGCCGGCTGCTTGCAGATCGATATCACCGTGCCCGGCCTGTAAACGCCCTTGGGCATTGTTCAGTTGCTGGGCCACGGCCAAGGTCAGTGTGCCGGTTTCGGCACTGAGCACCCCCTTGTCGTTATCGCTGAGGCTGCCGAGGTTAGCGTCCAGTATGCCGCCTACCAGCTTTCCGTTTTGGTTGGCCAAGTCGCTTGCGGTCACACTCAGCAGCTCACGGCCTTGCAACAAACCTTCGGTATTGTTCAGGTTTTGACTGACGACGGTCAGTTGATCACCGGTAATCGTGCCCCCGCGGTTGTCGAACAACCCAAGGCTGTTGAGCTGCAGGTTTTGACCGAGCAGAGTGCCGCCTTGGTTGGCGAGGCTGGCGGCCGTGACATTCAGTGCGGTGCTGGCCTGGGCATTACCCAGATTGTTGTTGAACGCGTTGCTGACTGTCAGCTTGAGAGCGCCTTTTTCAGCACTGATCAAACCCTGGGCGCTGTTGTCCAGATTGGTCGCATTGAGCGTCACAGCGTCGGCGACAAGCACGCCGTTCTGGTTCAGCAGGTCGCCGCTTTGAGTGGTCAGTCCTTTTCCAGCCTGCACCTTGCCTTGACGGTTGTCCAAGGTAGCGCTGATGGAAAGCTGCGCATCTCCCAAACTCGCGGCCAACAGGCCGGACTGGTTGTCTACCGAAGTTGCCGTCACCCCCAGGCTGCCGGCGATGATTTGCCCACCCTGGTTGTTCAGCGTGCGGGTGTTGAGGTCCAGGCTACCGCCTGCGACTTCGATATGGCCTTGGCGGTTATCCAGAGAATCGGTTTGCAAACTCGCGGCTTGGTCGGCGCCAAAACGAATCAAACCGCCAAGGTTGAGAATCGCCGGTGCCCCGATCATCAGCGTCTGCTCGCCATACACCCGCGCAGCCGCCCCCTGGTTAGTCAGTTTGGCGCTGGTGAGATTGACAGCCTTAGCCTGAATCACGCCGCTCTGGTTGTTCAGTTCTTGCGTCGCATTGAGTGTTACCGCGCGGCTGGCCAACACGCTGCCACGGGTATCCATCGTTTGCGCGTTAACCACCAGGTCACCAGTGGCATTGCGTCTGTTATCTGCCTCAACGCCCGCTTCGATAACTCCGGCATTGGTAACTTTGACCGCGTTGATCTCAATGCGTTGACCCGCGGCCAGGCTCTTGCGATTCACCAATTCTGTGGCGCTGTGCACTTCGACATTGCCAGTAGCGTAAGCCTTGTCCGTCAGGTTGACGCTTTGGGCGGTGACCTTGAGATTTCCGGTAGCCGCCGCCTGCGCCATACTCAACCGCCCATTCGCATCCAGCTGAATATCCCCACCACTCGCTGCCAGCGTGCCATCCAGCTTCACGCCCACGCCGGCTTCGGTGCCCACCAGCTTGATCGCGCCGGCGTACATGCCGCCCAGTGCCGAGGAGTCGATTGCCAGTTCCGGTTTGGCGCTGCCGTCGTCGGCGCGGGCGGTGGTTTTCAGGTTTTGGGCGTTGACGTCGTTGCGCCCGGCGATCACGGTCAGGTTGCGCGCATTGATCTGCGCGTTGATCTTGGCCGAGCGGGTGATGATTTCGAAGCGGTCGACATTGCTCGCGTTGAGGCCCTGGCCGTCGATGGTAACTGCGCCGCCATCGACCTGGTAACGGTCCAGGCGGCCGTTATCGAGGATGGGTTTGCCGGTGGTCAGGGTGACGTTGGGGGTGTTGATGAAGCCGCAGCCGTTGCAGGTCACGCCATACGGGTTGGCAACGATGACCTTGGCCGACTGGCCCGCCACTTCAGTGTAGCCACGCAGTTGGCTGGGGCTGCCGCCGTTGACTTCGTTGAGGATGATATTGGCGGCGCCGCCCTTGAGGTTGGGGTTACCGAGGATGATCCCGCCCAGTTGCGTCGATTGGGTGCGGCCGCTGGCGTTGTTGAGGATCACGCCGTTGGCGCCGACGTTGTAGTCCTTGAATTTGTTGTGGGACAAGCCGCTGCCATTCGGTGTGGCGATGTTCACCACCGGCACGCCATTGCCCGCCTGCCCGAGCGTTGTACCCGGACCGCTGACCACGATGCCGTCGGCCTGAACCAGCAACGGCTGCCAGAACATGGCGTTCGCCAGAATCAGCGCGACCCCGCGCTTGGGCAGGCCCCAGAACGCATCACGGTTTTTCAGGGTGGCAGAAGGCTGGCGAACCAGGAAGGCAAATTGGCGAACGTCCATTTCAAACTCTCGATGCAACCAGGCGTTGAATTAAAGGAAGAAGTCCATCCGGAAGTACACCGGCGCTTCTCTATCGGCCATCACGGCCGGGCGTTCCAGCGAGTGGGCAAACGTCACGCTGGTGCTGACGTATTTGCCCCGGGCAAACAACTCCAGGGAGTTGCTCGAGACCCGGCCATGCACTTCGCCGTTGTAGCGGTCATTGCGGATCACACCCTGGTCGTAACCGACGCTGGCGCCGTACTCACCGAAGGCCGGGCGCAGCCAGGCCCAGGTCACCGGGCGTGACCAGCGCAGGTCGTTGCGCCAGTAGCCACCGCTGTCGCCGGTCAGTTGCTGATCCTTGAAACCACGGATCGACGACGAGCCGCCAAGGCTCATGCGCTGCGGGCTGAACAGGATGTCTTCACTGCGTTGCCCGGTGGCCAGGCTGGTGAAGGTGAAGGACTCGCCCCACAACGTGAAGGGCTGCAGGTAGCTGACGGTGGCGGTGTATTTGCGATAGCGCGCATTGGGTTGCCGACTACCCTGTTCGCCACGCTCTTCTTGAGCCTGGGCATCGAAGGCACCGATGCCGTTCTGCACGCCGAGGTCGACGTTGACGTAGGCGCTGCCCACCCGCCGGCCATGGTTGAGGCCCAGTTGCAGCTCACTCAGACGATGGCTGCTGACGTCCAGACGGGTGTCGTCGATGTAGGTGTTGGTGCGCAGGTGCGAGAGACCGGCATTGATCGAGGTTTTGCTCAACGCGTCGCGATGGATCACGCGTTCGGCGCGCAGTTGGTGAGTCTGGTTGTCGCCGCGTTGTTTGAAGTCATAGCTATCAGCCTGTACCACCGAGCGGTTTTCGCTCTGGTTGTAGCTGTAGCTGAAGTTCCACCAGCCCCATGGCAGGTTGTAGTAGAACATCGTGCTTTTCGAGGTTTTCCGATGATCGCTGAGGGCATCGTGGCCGCCGCGCAGCATCAGTTGATCGGCCAGGCCCAGCGGGTTATCCCACTCCAGGCCGGTGCCCCACTGCTGCTCGCCGGTGCTTTTCTGCCCGTCATTGTTACGCGACAGGCTGGCGCGCCAGGGTTTTTGCGGGGCGTTCTTGACCAGCACCACGCTGTCGCCGACCTGGCTACCGGGGGCCAACTCCATTTGCGCCTGGTTCGACGGCAGGCGGTTCAACTGGTCCACCAGTTGCTCGATTTCCCGCAGGTTGAGGTGTTCGCCAACCCGGCCCGGAAAGGCCATTGCCAGTTGGCGGTCGGTGATCTTGCTGCCCTCGGCACCTTTCAGGCCTTCGAGCTTGCCTTCCACCACCAGCACGCTCAGGTGCCCCTTGGACATGTCCTGTTGTGGCAAGTAGGCCCGACTGGTGACCATGCCTTTGTCGATGTAGTAATCGGTGATCGCCTTGAGGAGTGCATTGAGCTGGGACACGCCCAGGCACTGGTCGATGTAAGGCTTGAGCAGACGCTCGCGATCAGCGGCGGACAGGCTGTCGGCGCCCGTGAGTTCGATGGTCTTGATGGGGAAGCAACGAGTATCCACTGGCGCAGCGGGAGCGGCAGGTTCGGCCTGTTTACCGGGCAGGTTCTTGAGTTCTTCAAGGCGTCGTTGCTGCTCTTCCAGCAGGCGATTTTGCCGGTCGCGGATCAGGTCTTGATCGCCGGGCGTGGTCGCGGCCATCGCGCTGTTTAGCGCGAAGCAGGCGAGCAGAGTAAGGCCCAGTGAATACCGAGTCCATGGCACTAAAAAAAACATGTTCGATCCATCGAATGACAAGGGGCGGCAAACTAACATCTAACTTCCAGCGAGCCAAAGTTTTGTACTCGTTGGAAACACTCAACAATATGCAGCCAAGCTATTGATAAATAACAAATATCAAAATAAGCAATGATTAAACACTTGCACTTTTGATTTTTCTTCCGACAAGCGGTATCAGTTTTGAAACAGTTTTCGGCAGCACTTTAAAACGCCACTACTTCGCTATCAAAGTGCTACTGCGTGAGGTTAGTAGCCAAATAACCCGAAAAGTTCGCCGGCGTTTTGTGACCTGGATCGCATTCCCAGGAATCCATTGATCGCCTCTTTTCGTGAGAGCGTTTACACCCGCTCCACCCCTTTCAAGCGTGGCCACCGCACATTCAGGGACACGTGCGCGTTCACTTCCTGCACGCCACCCTCATGGTCGTTATGAATCACCAATACCCCCGGCCGACGCAGTTGTTCCAGATCGCCCTCGCCGAGGTTGAAACTGTCACTCAGGCGCTGGTCGCTCAAGGCCTTGGCGGCTGAACGCCGCTGGGCAAAGTGTTTGCCACGCCGCTGTTGATAACGCGCCCAGCCGATCAGCAGCGCGGCGTTGACCAAAGCGATCCACAGGTAGATCTGCAAGGTGTGCAGCGCCGCAAATATCGGCGCGTCGATGCGCGGCCCGCCGTGGGTGTCGAGCATCGGCACCAGGCCGCGCACTAGCAGCACTATCAGCCCGGCCCAGGCCAGCAAGGTCAGTACGATGTCGATGGCGCGCATCACCGGGCGCTGGGAAGTTCGGATCAGGTTCATGGGTTGATTTCCTTGCCGGGGGCTTTGATGCCGCGATCCGGGCTGACCCAGCGCGCGCGTTTTTGATGTTGGCGGAACAACACTTTGGGAAAGCTGACCAGGGTGGTGAACAAGCTCACCAGCCAGAACACCAGCGGGTACCAGATGGTCCAGAACAGGGTTTTCCACAGGTCGCGTTCATACCGACGATCAATCATGATGCTCACGGCGAACTGCACCAGGCACACCACCGCCAGCAACAAGCCGGTGAAAGCCGGCGGCATCAGCGAATCGACGGCAATGGCCTCGGGCATCGGCACCACTTTGCCCATGCCCCAGAAGATCACCGACAACAGAAAGGTGAAGGCCCAGCCGGTGGACAGGCAGTATTCGAACAACAGCGGCCACAGGTAGCGGTGACGCCATTGCCAGATGCCACGGATGTTCTTGAACAACACTTCGGCGCCGCCCTGGGCCCAGCGCAAGCGCTGCTTCCACAGGCCGCCGAGGGTTTCCGGCATGAGGATCCAGCACAGCGCGCGCGGTTCGTAGAAGATGCTCCAGTGATCCAGTTGCAGCTTCCAGCTGACGTCGATGTCTTCGGTGATCATGTCGGTGCTCCAGTAGTCGACCCGGTCCAGGGCCGCCCGCCGAAACGCCACCACCACGCCGGAAACGGTGAAGATCCGCCCGAACACGCGTTGGGTGCGCTTGATCAAGCCAATGATCGAAGAGAACTCACCCACCTGCACCCGACCGATCAAGGTCGAGCGCGTACGGACGCGCGGGTTGCCGGTGACCGCGCCGAGCCGTGGGTTGTCGAGCATCGGCGCCACCAGGTAGGCCGCCGCGTTGCGGTCGAGCAAGGCATCACCGTCGATGCACACCAGGTAATCGCTGTGAGCCGCCACCGCACCCATGCGCAGGGCCACGGCCTTGCCCTGGTTTTGCGCCAGGTGCAGCACGCGCAGGCGCGGCTCCTTCAGGGCCAGGGCATCGAGCACGGCGGCGGTGTTGTCGCTGGAACCATCGTTGATCGCGATCACTTCGAGGTTGCGATACTGCTGGGCCAATGCGGCGCCGATGGTGTCGGCGGCGTTATCGCCTTCGTTGTAGCAAGGGATCAGGATCGAGATCAGCGGATCGCCCTTGAGCACCGGCGCCGGTGTGTCATCGGCCCACGGCCAGTGGCGCTCCCAGTGCAGCCAGAAATACACACCGCCGGCAATCCACAGCGCGGACATGAACAGCGGATAGAAAAACACGAAGTCCATCAGGAACTGCCCGGTGACCAGGAAGATCAGGCCAAGGGGCACACCCAACACCAGTGCCAGCACGAGTAACGCAAGGATTCTGTCGAACATGAGTCAAGGATTCCATTTGTTGGAAAGGGCCGGACGCACGGTGTTCAGATCCGGCGAATTCTCCAGGAAGTTGTCGGGGTAGTAGCCAAAATTGTTGACGCCCTGACGCTTGAGCACGCCCATCCATTCGGCCATTTGCGCAGCGTCCAGATCCGGTGCGGAGGGCGCGTGCCAGTCCTTGGCTTGCAGTTCGAAGACCGTGCGTTGCAAGGCACCCGGACGGGCCTTGACGGTGCCCACGAGTTTTTCCAGCCAGGCATTGGATTCCTCGAGCGACTGACCTTCCATCAGCGGCATGGCCATGGGCGCGGTCCAGTCGTAGTTCTGCAGGAAGTCGTCGAGGTTCTGCGCGAACCAGGCCTCACTGGCCGGGTTAAGCATCGGCTCGGCGAAGATGTTGCGCGCGGTCTGTACTTGCGGACCGCGCAGGGTGCGGACCTTGGCGGTCAGTTCATGGGTGAAGTCAATCAGGTAGCGACTCTTGAAACGGGTCCAGCGCTGCATCACTTCAGGCTCGGCGCGCAGCGCCTCGAGGGTGGCGGGCAGGCCGTTGGCCGCGTAGACCTTGAGCGCCGCGGGGCTGGCATCTTCAAAGTCCGAGAACACCGCGTCATCGTGAAACAACACGCCGTCGATGGCGCTGGTGCGCGCCAGGTCCTGGTAGATCTCGCCAATCACTTGCCGTACCTGCGGATCGAACGGTGACAGACGCTGGTATTGGTCCGGGTCGATGGCGATCTTGCCCGTCTGCGGGTCCCAGCGAGTGACGCGGGGCAGCTTGGCATCGAGGGCGAAACTGAGCACCGGCATCCAGGCGAAGACCTTCACGTGGGCACGGGTGCGCAGTTGCCAACTGACGCGATTGAACAGGTCGGCGCGCATCGGCAAATGCCGGTTGGGGAAGTACAGCGAATGCACCAGGCCGTCGCCCTTGGGATCGGCAAAGGCTTGCAGAAACACGGTGTCGGCGCCCATGTCCACTACGCGCTGGACCAGCTTGTCGAGGTTGCGCGCTTCCTGGGCCTTGTCGGCGTCGTAGACGTAATCCAGGTCCACATGCAGCACGCGCATCGGCGCCGGTGTCTGCACCGCGACCATGCTGTTGGCGAATTGCTCGCCGTCCGGATCGGAGGCCACCAAAAAGCGCGGGCTGCTCATCAGGTTGTCGAGGCTGTCGAGACCATCTTGCAGGGTCAGGGCCATCTGATAACCCTGCTCACCCACCACGGCCAACGAGGTGCCATCGGCCTCACCATAGGGCCAGACCCATACCCGCGGCGCCTTGCCGGTGACCGCCCGGATCTTGTCGGAAATGGCCGTCACATCGGTGCGTATCCGCGCCTGGAATTGCGCTTCGGTTTCATAGCGCCCGGTGCTTGCATCAAAGCGTCGGGTGGTGGCGGCCGGTTGCAGGTTGCCCTGGGGGTTGGCCAAGATGCCTGTGTGATTGGCGTCGGTGTGGGCGGCGATTTCCACCAGCCCCGATTGCGCCACTTCACGCACTTGCTGCCAGGTGAGGAATTCCGAGCGGGCACGTGGTTTACCGGCAAAATCCACCGGCCGATTGAGCGGTGTGTCGACCCAACTGCCTACCGGCGCCAGCAGCGCGGGCCATTGGTAGGCCCGCAGGATCGGCATCACGCGAGTGTAGAAACTCGAGTAGCCGTCATCGAAACTGAGCAGGATGGCTTTGGCCGGCAACTGCGGGCCGCCCGCACGCGCGGCGATGATCTGGTCGACGCTGACCGGTTGATAGCCGTTCTCCCGAAACCACGCCAATTGTTCGATCAAGCGTTCGGTGCGCACCGCCACCAGCGCCTGGTCGGGATCGCTGTCCTCGACGTCGTGGTAGCCAATGCCGAGAAAATGGTTCTTCGGCCACGGCGCTTCATTCACGGGTGTGGGCCGTTCGGCGGGCGGTATGAAAGGCGCGGGTTGCTGGGCGCAAGCGCTGCTCAGCATAAACCCCAGGGCCAACAGGCAGCGGGAAAAGACGGTCATGATCGGACTCTTCTAGAAGCGGTAAGTGAGGTCGACGATCAGGCGCACATCACTTTCGCGCTCACCGTCATAAGGTCGATTGATCCAGCTCAGGTTGGCGCCGGTGTCCAGTACGTCGTTCCAGCGATAGCGCTGGCCGTAACTGACCAGGCCGACGGCGCCGGTGGAATAATCGCGCTGGCTGTACGTACCCGCGCCAACCTGGAACTGCTGACTCCACTGGGTTTCATAGCGGTGATAGAGCACGTGATTGACGTTCACCGTGGGCAGCACGCTGAAGTCCGACCGGGGGTTGAAGTACGGCGTGTCTTCCTTGCTGTTACGACTGGCGCCGACTTCCAGGCCCAGGTCCACTTGCACACCGGGCGCGCTGTAGACGCCTTCGCGACCGGTAAGCAAGGCTTCGACGCGGTCGTTGCCGTCGCTGAAATGCGACGGGCTCAGGGCCAGCCTCCATTCGCGGCTTTCGTTGGCGCGCCAGCGGACAAACGCGCTGCCGCCGTTGGCGGTGATGTCGGCGTTCAGCGCACGCAACGGCGTGCTGGCCGAGAGGTAGTCGAGGCTACCGCCGTATTGCCAGTGATCGTTGATGTCGCGGGCAATCGCCAGCCGTGCGCCCTGTTTGGAGCCAGAACCATAAGAGTGATTGGAGACTTCGGCTTCCAGGGTCATGTCGCGGGTGCGTCGCTCTACGCCCAGGCGCTGCCAGCGGTGTTGGCCGGTGCCTTCTTCAAAGTCGGCGGTGGCGTAACCGATGCCACCGAACACACGCCAATCTTCATCGATGGGCGGGCTGTAGAGCAGGGTTTCGATACCCCAGTCGCGGCTGCCGGACACCGCGCCGCCGCCGTGACTTTTGCCGGTGTAGGCTTCGACGCGCAGCTCGGCCATGTCGTGAACCTCGCGCAGGCGCTTGAGACGTTGAACCTGCTGGTTTTCCGGCATGCGGGCGACCACATCATCGGTGAGCACATCGAGCTGGCGCCACTCCTGCAGTTCCAGGGCGTTGTGGCCTTGGGCAACCTCCAGGCCAATGTCCCGTGGTGCCTGGACTTCGGTTTCCTTGAGGGCGTATTCGGAACGGCGCGGCCAGTCACGGGCGCGGAACATCTGGGCCTGGGCCAGCCGCAAGCCGATGTTGCCGGGCGCCTGGCGCACCAGGTTTTCCAGGCTTTTTTCACTGGCCGGCAGGTCGGCGCCATACGTGTCGGCCTGGGCCGCCAGTTGCTGGGCGTCCATCCAGGCATCGTTGGGGTTGCCCACGGGCAAGCCTTTGAGTTCCACCCGTGGTTTTTGTGTGCTGGCCAGCGTGTCGGCAACGGCACGGGCTTCATTGACCTGATCGTTTTCCAGCAAGGCGTAAAACAACGCCATGCTGTCTGCAACATGATGGGAAGGATCGGCATCCGGCGCGACAAGCGCCTGACGATACAGCGGCGTGGCCTTTTCCGGCTGGCGTTGGTCGAGGTAGGAAGCCGCTACCCAACGCTGTGCGTAGGTGGGCAATTGCACGCCCTGGCTTTGCAACACCTCGTACTCGCGGATCACTTCAGCGGTACGCACCCGCGCCTTGAGCGCACCCAGGCGGTCGATGCGCCAGCGCACCACGTCGTCATGGGCGCTGGGGTCCGGCGTCCAGGTGGCGAGCAGTCGGTCGTAATCCTCAAGGGCGCGGTCGGCCACGACATAACGCTCGCTTTCACTGCGCGAAGCAAACTCGGCCAGGCGCACACGCTCGGCGGCCAGGTCACCTTCCAGGCGGCGCTGGGTCACCGGATCGAGCAGACCGGGATGACGGGCGCTCAGGCGTAGCGCCGGTTCCGGCAGGCGCGCCTGTTGCAGGGCACTCAGGTACTCACGAACCACGTCGGGCTGGTTGCCGGCGCGGATAAAGGCTTGATCGAACTCAAACAGCGCGTCGAACGTCGCGCCGGCACGGGACAGCGCGTAGCCCAGCGCCATGCGCCGCTGTGCATCGTCCGGCCTGGCGGCGACCAGAGTCCGCGCACGCTGCACGGCTTCGGCGGTTTTATCGCCGTCGGCCAGGGTCAGGACCAGGCCCAGTTGCAGGTCCGGGTCGTTCGGCGCGCGTGACAGCGCCTGGCGATACAGCGCCTCGGCGGGCTGCCAACGCTGTTGATTGCGATAAGTGCGGGCCACCGTGGCCAAGGCCTGGGTGGTCAATTGGCGCTGGCGGCCCTGGGTCTCATAGACCTTGAGCACCTCGTCATCCTGCTGGGCCCAACTGGCAATCAACAGGTGATCGCTGACTTGCCCCGACGTCTGACGTTCGGCGGGCAATTGGCGCAGCACGTTGAGGGCAGGCGCATAGTCGCCGGTGCGAGCCTGGCGGATCAGCGAATCGTAGGCAGGGTCGGCCTGGGCCAGGCTGGGCAGCAGCAAAGCGGCGGCGACCAAAAGACGCAATCGGCCAGAACCAGAGGGAGGTAGGTTACGCAGCATATCGTCAGCTTCCTTACTTACACGGAAAGCTGTAGCGATTTGTTTACCTGCACAGCACTCATCAGGCTGCCGGCGTCTGATGACCCGGCCAAGCTTTCCAGGAGTGCAATATCCTTGAAGGGGGGATGAAAAGGGGTGAATCAAGACAATTGTTCAGAATTGTCCTACAGAATTTCAGGACTCCAATGTAGGAGCGAGCTTGCTCGCGAAAAACTCAAAGGCACCGCGTTTATCCAGAATGCACGCGTTATCGTTGACGTTCTTCGCGAGCAAGCTCGCTCCTACAGGACGTAGGCTTACTGCGCGCCGCTCATTCCGCCGAGTTTGCCCAACACGCCGCCGATGAACTGCTCAACGGTCATTTTCTGGCCGTTGAAGGTCACTTCATTGTTGGCGTAGTGCAGCTTGGACAGGATGTCGTCACCTTCAACCGTCGCCAGTTGAGTGCCCACGGCCATGTTGCTGGCCATCTCGCTGGCCATCTGGGATTGCTGTTCGATGGCTTTCGGGTCGGTGACACCGCCGATCTGCGCTTGCAATGCCGCGACATCGGCAATCATCGGCTTGGACAGTTTCAGATTGGCCTCGAGCAGGGTGATGATCTGTTTGCCCAGTTCGACCGGCGGCAGTTCCATGGTGGACGGCTTGGTCATGTCCACCACCAGGCTGAAGCGGCTTTCCCCATGGGTGGTCTTGAGGGAGAGATTCTCCAGTGCCACCTGCGGCTTGGCCGCCAGCAGCAAATCAATGTTGGCCTGGGCCAGCAATTGCTCGGCTTCGGTCAATTGCAGCTCGGGGACCGGCTGTCCGGCAGCGGACGCGGCTTGCACCGGCTGCATCTTGTCTTGATACAGCTTGGTCAGCACCAGCGTGGACGGTACGTCAATGTTCTTCAAGCTCACGGCCATGGCAGCCGACCCCACGGTCTTGCCCTGGTAACCGATCTCGTCGATCTTGTAATCGACACGGCCCGCGAGGTTGTTGCCCTGGGTGTCGCTGCTGTCTTTCTGCTCGAAGCCCTTCAAGGTCAGCACCGCCTGCTGCGGACCTAGGGTGAGCGTGGTGTTGCTCAGCTCAATGGTGTTCTGCCCGACATAGAAACCGAAGCTGGATTTGGACAGGTTGCTGGCCAGGGTCAGACCGTTCAACTGCGCCTGGAACGGCGCGCCGTCGGGATCGATCAGCGAGATTTTGAGATCATCCATGTAACCATCGACCTTGACCTTCTCGCCCTTGGCGGTATTGGAGAAGTCCAGCTTCAAGCCGGAAAAGTCGACGCTGCTGGTGGCGTCCTTGAACGCCAATGGCACCAATTCCACCGTGCCATCCACCGAACGGTTGAAGCCGATGTTGGCAACGCCATGCAATGGCGGCACCTCCTTGGTGGCGGCAAACCATTTTTCGGTGGTAGGGCTCTTCTCAAGCGCCATATTGCTCGTAGCCAGCACTGGCCACCACTTGAGACTCACCAGGCGCGAGAACGGCAGCGGACCATGTTCGATACGGTCGACAAACAACAGTTCGCTGTTTTTGTAGTCTTCACCGAACGCCGAGCCTTCCGCCTTGAGACGCCAGTGCGCGGTGCTGCTGAACCAGCCGCGATCCAGGGAGAGCATTTCTAGGGTCAAGCGGCCATCGACACCGGCCATGGAGCGTTCCATTTCCTTGTTGGCGTCTTCGGTCGCGGTCTTCAACACCCCTTCCAGTTGACTGCCGGTGTACCAGGCGCCACCGGCACTGACCACGCCGACTGCGGCGACAAAACCCAAAAGTACAACGGCTGATTTATTCATGAAGTGACCTGATCGAATCCTGTGTGAAAGTGGGCTGTCTTCCCTGACCCCCGAAATGGGGTGTCGGCTCAAGCCCGCCGAAGCCTGCGAAGGGTAGCCGGACCGCGTAGCAGCTGTCGAGGGTTCGGACCTTATGCTTGCTCGGGGTAGTTCATGAGGTATCTACGGGATACTCGGCTCAGGAATACTCCATCTCGATCTCGTCAAGCTGATGATCGAAACTCTTCAGGCGGACGGTCCAGGTATACACCAGCACTTCAAACTCGCGATGAATGACCGCGTTGCCCGGCGTGTCGGTTCGCGGGTCGCAAAAGTCCAGCTGATAGCGCTCGCGGGCCATTGCGGTGGCCACATCGGAGAGTTCCCGGGCGTTGTTCAGCCAATGCCGCCCGTCGGCCACTTGCTGGTCCAGCAGCACGCATTGTTGCTTCAAGGCTTCGAGACTTTTTTCCAGAGGCGTGCCCGTGAGTTCGCCCATGACTTCCTGGAAGGTGCGACCCGGCTGCCAGTAACTGCCCCAGAAATAGCGATCAAACACTGTTTCGACCCGGCGCAACGCGACCTTGGTGTCCCAGATCGCGACCCGCGTCTTGCCTTGTTCGAGGAGTTTTTTCTTGGTTCGCTGACTCTGGTAGGAGGCCCAGGCCACAACGCCGATGGACAGCACGGCGATCAGCGCGCAGGCGCTGTCGAGGAAGATCATGGCCTTGTCGATCTGATGGGACAGCATGACGCCATAGAAATAAGTGGCCGATAACAGCACCAGTGCGAAGAGCACGCACCAGAAAGCGGGAGCATAAGGGTTTTTCATTATTGGAATCCCCATGAGCAACGCAAGCAGTGATCAGCGGGCCATCACCACGGCCCGACTGTCAAAGCATAGCAACCACGTCAGGGTTTGCCGGGTTCCGCACCTTGCGTTCGTCCGCTTTCCCAACCGCCGCCCAGGGCCAGGAACAAATCGATCTGGCTCATGGCGACCTGGGTATTGGCCTGCGCCAGTTGCGCGCGCATGTCGGTGTAGGTGCGGGTGGCTTGCAGGTCGGCGAGGAACGACTCGCGGCCGGCCTGGAAGAAACGGTGGGTCTGCTCGGCGGCCTGTTGTGCCGACTGTTCGGCCTCGGCCAGGGCATCACGGCGCTGCAATAGAGCGGTGTACTGCGCCAGCCCGGTCTGGGTTTCGCGAATGGCGTTGAGCACCACGCCGTCAAACTGCGCCAGGGCGCCTTGCGTCGCGGCTTCAGCCTGGTGGATGCGCGCGCGCGAGCCGTTGGACGGCACGGTCCAGTTCAGCAACGGACCAAAACCCCAGCGGTTGGCGGCCGGTTTGCCGAGGTTTTCGAGAAGCCCGACCGTGCCAATGGAAGCGCCGATGCTGATATCCGGGTACAGCTCGCCAGTGGCGACACCGATACCGGCGGTGGCGGCGGCCAATCGACGTTCCGCCTGGCGCACGTCGGGCCGGCGCTTGAGCAAGGCCGCGCCATCGCCGACCGGCAGCAGTTGAGCGATGTGCGGCAACTCGGCGCAATCGCGGGTGCCGGCAGGCAATTGCTCCAGCGGCTTGGCCAGCAACATCGACAAGCGGAACAACGCGGCCTGGCGCGACGCTTCATAACGCGGCAGTTCGGCGCGCAGGGATTTGAATTGGGTCTGCGAACGCGTGACCTGGGTTTCATCACCGCGCCCGGCATCGCGCAAGCGCTGGGTCAAGCGCGTGCTCTGGGCTTGCAGGTCGAGGGAGTGGCGGGCAATTTCCAGTTCTTCATTGGCCGCGCACACTTGGGTGTAGGACCGCACCACGTCTGCCACCAACGTGATGCGGGCCGTGTCGACAGCGGCCTGGGTCGCGTCGGCATTGGCCTGGGCGCCTTCAATACCGCGTTGCAAGGTGCCGAACAGGTCGAACTGGTAGGAAGTGGTGATGCCGACATCACCCACGTTGGCCACCGGCACTTTATCCGCCAGCAAAAACGCCTCGCCGGATTCCTGCAAACGCTGGGCTCCGAGCTTTACGCCGCCGCTCCAACCGCCCGCGGATTGCGCTTCTTGCACCTGGAAACGCGCCCGTTGCAGATTGGCCGCCGCGACACGCAGGTCGGTGTTGGACGCCATGGCCTGCTGCACCAGCTCGTCCAGACGCGGATCCTGGTACAACTTCCACCAGTCCGCCGGCACCGGGGCCGAGACGACGTGATTGCCCTGCCCGGACAGTTGCCCTTGGAGGTCGCCACGGTTCACGGCGGCCTTTTCGGGCACCTGGTAATCCGGTCCAACCACCTGACAGGCCGACAACAACAGACCCAACGCGGCGGCCGTCAGCAGTCGCTTCATGGTTGGTCTCCAGCGTCGGGCTGGTCGTCGATGATCGACACCGTGGCCGTGCGCCCGGCAATCATGCGGAAGTCCTCGGGCACTTCATCAAAGGCAATGCGCACCGGAATCCGCTGGGCCAGACGCACCCAGCTGAAGGCCGGGTTGACGTTGGGCAACAGGTTGGAGCCACTGCTGCGGTCGCGGTCTTCGATCCCGGCGACAATGCTCTGCACATGCCCGCGCAGGCGAGCGCGGTCACCAACCACACGAATGTCGACGCGTTGGCCGACATGGATACCGTCGAGCTTGGTCTCTTCAAAATAGCCATCGATGTGGAAAGAGTTGCTGTCCACCACCGACAACACCGGGCGTCCGGCGGTGACAAATTCCTGGGCGCGGGGCGCGCGGTCGTTGACGTAGCCGTCCACCGGGCTGCGGACCACCGAGCGGTCGAGGTTGAGCTGGGCGCTGTCGACCGCCACTTGTGCTTCGGCCAGGGCCGACTGGGCACGGGCCACGCGAGACAGGCTTTCTTCCAGTTGTTCGCTGGCCACCAGGTTACCCAGGCCACGATTACGCTTGGCTTCGCGCTGGGCCTGGGCCAGGGTTTCCTGGCGGTCGGCGACAGCGGCCCGGGCTTGACGCAAGGCCAGCTTGAAGCGGTCCTGATCCACCGAAAACAGCACTTGGCCCCGGCTGACCAACTGGTTGTCGCGCACGTCCACATGCTGGATCAACCCGGAGACGTCCGGGGCGATCTGCACAATGTCGGCGCGGATGTGCCCATCGCGGGTCCAGGGCGCAAACATGTAATACATCACCATGCGCCAGACCACCACGCAGGCGAACGTCACGACCAATAACGTCAGGACCACACGGCCGATAGTCAAAAAAGGTTTTTTCATGTCATCAGGTATCGACTGAGTGAGTCCACCGCGCCCAGCAACAGCGCGTAGAGAGCTACATTGAACAATGCCCGGTGCCAGACCAGGCGATAGAAGTGAGCACGCGTCAGTAAGCCATGCACCACCAGGTACAACACATACGTAATGCCCATCAGCACCAGCAGCGTGGGCAGGAATACCCCGCTGATATCCAGATCACCGATCATAAGGGCGCTCCATCCGGTAACGGCGCTTGCATCTCGCCCGAGCCGACAAACTCGACGCCGGGCAACAGCGCCAGGCGCAAGCCGCTGAGGGCGTGCAGCAGGTGCAGACGGGTTTCGCCCGCGTCCTGCAAGCCCTGGCCATTCAGTGCGCGCCGGGTTCGGTCGAGGGTCATCAGCAGACCGCTGGGCGTCGGTAAGCGTTCACCGGCTTTCAGGCATGCCTTGAAGTACGCGCCGACCTCGGCCACGACTTGATCGAGCAACACGCGCGGCACGCCGAGGACACGCGGCGCATAGGCCAACAGGTCCAACAGGTTCAACGCCACGCGCAACTCGCGCAGGGCCACACCGCTGTCCTGTCCGGTCATGGCCAGCCGCGGCAGGTGTTGCATCAGACGGTCCAGCATCTGCACGCCGAGGTGACGATGTTCGGCCAGGGTGGCGGGCTCGGTGAGGCTGACAATGTCGCGCCAGCTGAAACGGGTCAGGCGCTTGGCCGCCAGTTCCGCGCCGAACGGCCGCGCGATCAGGGTCCAGACGAAGGCGAACAACAAGCCCATCGGACCTGCCAGGTTGGAGTTGGCGAAGCTCAGGAAATCCGCGTCGTAGGCGCCCTGAATGCTGATGAACGACGAGGTGTTGACGATGGTCAGCAACATGCCCAGATAGAACCGCGGTTGCACCGTCAGCGTGCCGACGCAGATGAACGGCACCGCGAAGGCCAGCACCAGCATCGGGAAGTCGTGCAGGTTGGGCAGGATCAGAAACAGGTAGAGGCTGGCGAACAATACCGACATCGCGGTCCAGAAAAAGAACCGGTAGATCTGCGGCGCCGGGTCGTCCATCGAGGCAAAGAAGCTGCAAGCCACCGCCGCCAGGATCACCGCGCTGCCGCCATCGGTCCAGCCCAGCAGAATCCACAGCACCGAGGCCACGATAATCGCGCTGACCGTGGAAAACGCCGAATACAACATCAGGCCACGGTCCAGGAACGGTGTCAGCCGGCCCAGGCGCCAATGCCGGTAAACCGCGCGCCACGGCGCCTGGCTTTCACACTGGATCGCGGCTTGCAGGCTGCGGCAGTCCTGCCACAGATCGATCCATTCGCCCAGCCGATACAAGGCGTTGGAAAACAGTAACTGATGGCGATCGTCCAAGGCGTCGGCGTCGGGCTGCAAGGCTTCAAGCTGGTCACGCAGGGCGCGCCAACGTTCAACCGGCGCGTCGTTGGCGGTGCTGTCCAGCCACTCGCTGGCAGCCGTCAACAACGGCGCGAATGTGCCGACCAATTCCGGGGTACGGCGCTCCAGGGCATACAACGCGTCATCCAGGGCATCCACCACCGGCAGCAAATGAATCATGCGCCCGCGCAGCTCTTTGGTATTGCGCACGGTTTGAGGGCGTGCGCCCTCGTGAGGCAGCTGGCCGATCATCAGCTCCAAGGTGTTGAAGGTCGCGACCATGCCACCGCGCAGGCTGGCGACTTCCTCGGGCTGCACGTCGCGGGTCAAAAAGCGCTGGCTGTAGAGCGTCGCATCGGCAAACCATTTGCTCACCGACGCATCGAACACCGGCGCCAGGCGTCGCGGCCAGAACATCGCTCCGACCACGGCCGCCACGACAATCCCGAGGAAGATTTCTTCGGTACGCGCCTCGGCGACATCCCACACCGCCAACGGGTTATCCACCACCGGCAAGGCGATCAGCGGCAACGTGTAGCCCGCCAGCATCAGCGCGTAGCTATTGGCAGTGCGCAAATGCAGAGACAAGAACAGCAGAATCCCGGTCCACAGCGCGATCACGATCGCCAGCAGGTACGGGGTCTGCACGAACATCGGCACGAAAAACACCGCAGCCATCGCCCCGAGAAAAGTGCCGATGGCACGGTACAGCGCCTTGGAGCTGGTGGGACCGACAAACGGGCTGGACACGATATACACCGTGGCCATCGCCCAATACGGTCGCGGCATTTGCATCAGCATGGCGATGTACAGCGCGATCATCGACGCGGCGAAGGTACGTACGCCGTAAAACCAGTCGCGGGCTGGCGGCATGCCGGTAAAAAATCCGTTCACGACGGCGCGACCGCAGCCGGATGACTGGCGTTTTCAAACGCTCGCAGGACCCGCAACGCGGCCTCCAGATCAGCGGCGTCAATGCCCGCCAGCACTTCATGGCGCAGCCGCACCAACTGCGCTTCCACCGCTTGCACCAACTCGCGGCCCCGGGCGGTCAGGCTCAAGGCCTTGGCCCGACGGTCATGGATATCTTCAGCGCGACAGACGTAACCGGCGCTGCACAACTGATCCAGCAGGCGTACCAGCGACGGGCTTTCCATCCCGGAGGCCTGGGCGACCTTGACCTGATGCACGCCGTCGCCAAGGCGGCCGATCATCAACAGCGGCACCGCGCAGGCTTCGGAAATACCGTAGTTCACCAACGTGGCCTGGCAGATTTTGCGCCAGTTGCGGGCGCCTGCCACCATGCTGCTGCTGAGGTTCATATGAAGGTGTTCGAGGGCTTGGGACACGTGAGGATTCGCATAAAGTTAGTTTGCTAACTATCAATATGATGGAAGATGAATCTTACCCAGTCAAGTTTTGATACAAATTCGCGGACAGGTGGCTTGCAGGCGTGTTCGGCACCCGATGCCGGTCAGTTAGACAAAAATCCTGTGGGGGCGGCGGTGCGACGATTCGACTTACTTGCGAAGACGGCGTAACAGCCAACATTGATGTTGCCTGTTACACCGCTTTCGCGAGCACGCCCGCACCCACAGGACCGTGCAACAATTTGTAATCTTCGCGCTATCATCCTCACCTCTTCGCCCTGCGGCACTTATGGACTCTAGGAACAAGGACCCTTCATGCGCATCCGTCTTCTGTCATCCCTCACGCTGGCCCTGTTTGCCGGCGTTTCGATCCAGGCCCAGGCCAGCAGCGATGACTCGTGCTACCCCGACTGGCGGGTGTCGCGTGACACCCTCACCGGCTGCAGCAACATGCCCTTCCTGAGCCCCGGCAACGACAGCCGGGTCAATCTGCGACTGCTGCTGGCTGATCAGAAGAGCGCGCCGCTGACCCCGAATGCCTTGGGCGAAGACGATCTGGCCCAGGGTTTCGGACCGGTGCCGTTTCCGGTGTATCGCCTGGTACCCAACCCACCGGCCATGCAATCGTCTGAAGAACAAGGTACGGCCAGCAGCATCGAATTGGATCAGTTACTCGGTTCACTGGGCATCCAGCGTGAGGTCGCCCCAGCGGCAGGCGAGCAGTTTTTGTCCGGCGAAGGCAGTCGCTGCCGCAGCAATAACGATGACAGTGCGGCAGCGTTTATCCGTCAGGTGATCCAGGCGGATATTCCGGCAAATGAACGGGCATTGTTGGCCAACGCGCGCCTGAAATTGCTCACCACCTGCGACTGGCAGGGTTCGGTACTCCTGGAACCGCAGTTGATCGCGTCAACCCAGGGTCGTGAGCTGACGACGTATTTGCTCGCCGCTTCCGACTTTTACAGCGGACGCTTTGTGTATGCCGAACGCGGATTTGCCGCCGTCTCCGTGACGTCGCTGCCCTGGCTGAAGGAAACGGCGGTGTACATGATCGCCCGCGCCTCGCTGAATCATGCTCAGGAAAATGCCTTCGACGAATACGGCATGCCGCAGCGCCAGGCTGTGGATAAAAACGCCCTGGACGAAGCCGAGCACAGTTTCCTCAGTTACCTGAAAACTTATCCACAGGGCGAATACGCCGCCTCCGCTCGCGGCCTGCTGCGCCGGGTACATTGGTTGGCGGGCGACGCGAACAAACTGGCGGAGGATTTTGCCTGGCAACTGACCGAAGCCAGCGATGCCCAGCGCAACGTCTCCATCGACGAACTGGTGGAAGAAACCGACAACAAATTGCTGACAAGCCATGCCGATAGCGTCAGCAACCCGATGCTGCTGGGGATCAATGACTTGATGGGGATGCGTGCGTCCAACCCGCCCAAGCTGAGCCGCGAAATCCTCGACGCCCAGAAGGCCGCATTTGCCGACGAACCGGCGTTATACGCCTACCTGCAGGCGGCGTTCGCGCTGTATGTCGAGCACCAGCCCGACAGCGCCTTGAAGCATTTGCCGCGGGAACTGCCCTCGAACCTGGATTACTTCGCCTTCAGCCAACAGACCCTGCGCGGCCTGGCGCTGGAAGCCAAGCAGGATTGGCAAGGCGCGGCAGACCTTTGGCTGCAACTGTTGCCGCTGGCCAAGCAGCCGTTGCAGCGCGACCAACTGGAACTGGCACTGGCCATGAATTACGAGCGCAGCGGCCAGTTGGCCAAGGTGTTCGCCAGCGACTCGCCGATCCAGTCCAGGCAGGTGCGTTATATCCTGTTGCGCAGCGTCGCCGGTCCTGAGCTGTTGCGCCAGCAGATCACCCAGGCCAGCGATCCCCTGGAACGTTCCACCGCGCAATTCGTGCTGCTCTACAAAGACTTGCTGCGCGGCCAATTCGCGACGTTTGCCGAAGATTTGCAGCAACTGCCGGCATCGGCTTCCGCAGACAAGCTCGGCACCAGCCTGGGCTATGTCTACGACGGCGGACAGTCCCTGAAGTTGTTCCACTGGAATGGCGACCAGGCGCAATCAGGCTATGCCTGCCCGAGCATTGCGCAGACCGCGGGCACGTTGCAGAACGCTCCGAAAAACCCGCACGGCCTCAACTGCCTTGGCGAGTTCATCCTGCGCAACGGCCTGGACAGCATGCCGCTGGAACACGCCCGTTCGGCTGGCAGCCTGGGCAGCAGCGCCTCGGACTTCAAAGGTCAGACCTTCTCGCGGCTTGAAGGCTACAAACAGGTGATCGCCAATCCCCAAGCGCCACGTGACGACAAGGCTTACGCGCTATTCCGTGCGATCAACTGCTATGCGCCTTCCGGCTATAACAGTTGCGGTGGCGAAGACGTCGACAAAGCGGTGCGCAAGGGTTGGTTCCGTCAGTTGAAAAGCGGGTTTGCCGACACTCAGTGGGGCAAGTCGCTGCAGTATTACTGGTAAGCGCGTGAGAGGCTTCTGGTTATCGCTGCTCCTGCTGGCGAGCCCGGTCTTCGGCGCGGTCGATGCCCATGACTACGATGCATTCTGGCTGTGGAGCGGCGTCGCGCCCCAGCCGGTGCTCAAACAGGCAAAGACCCTGTACATCCTCCAGGGCCAGATCAACTCCACCCGCCGTCAACCCGGGCGTGGCGTGCAGTTCATCGCCCAAGGCATGAGCGTGCCGCGCATCCGTCAAGGTGAAGTGTGGGTGGTCTACCGCGCTCATACGTTGCGCTGGCCGGCGTCGGTCTACACTCAACTGCTGGGGCAAGTGCAACGCTGGCGGGCGGCCGGCAACCCGGTAATCGGTATTCAGATCGACTTCGACGCCCGCACCCACTACCTGCACGAATACGCCAACTTCCTCAAAGACCTGCGCCGACGCCTGCCCAGGGACCTGCGCCTGAGCATCACCGGGCTGATGGACTGGAGCAGCAACGCCGACCCCGAGGCCATCGCGCAACTCAAGGGTGTGGTGGATGAAGTGGTGGTGCAAACCTACCAGGGGCGCCACAGCATCCCGGACTACGCCGCCTATCTGCCGCGAATGAACCGACTGGGCATGCCGTTCAAGATTGGCTTGATCCAGGGCGGGGAGTGGCAGGCGCCGCACTACCTGAAGAACGCTGAGTGGTTTCGCGGCTACGTGGTGTTTTTGCAGAACCCTTGAGTGGGTGCGGCGATGTCACACCGCCCGGAGGGAGCGGAACCTGTGAGAGCGGGCTTGCTCGCGAAAGCGGTGTGCCAGACAACCTCAATATTGACTGTTACGCCGTCTTCGCGAGCAAGCCCGCTCCCACAGAAATTTCGCCTGAAGGGGTAGCGGCAGCCTGTAGGAGCGAGCTTGCTCGCGAAAAACCTCAACGATAACGCGTGCCTTCTGGATCAACGCGGCGCCTTTGAGTTCTTCGCGAGCAAGGGCTAGGCGCTCCCCTCGCACCTATAAAAAGCCTTAACTGATCGGCATTAGCCTGAAGGGGTGCTAATCAGCAGCGGGTATTGTCGCTTAGCCCCCGGCGGTCTGCAGCGGATACACCGATTCCCAGCCGCCACCCAGCGCCTTGTACAAGCCGACCATGGCCAGGGACACGCCGGTCGAGCTTTCCACCCACTGTTCCTGAGTCGCCAGCAACGCACTCTGCACGGTGAGCACGTTGACGAAATCCACCACGCCTTCGACGTACTGCTGCTGGGCGGTGACCAAGGCGATCCGGTTCTGGCGCACGGCCTCGGCGAGGCTGTCGCGCCGCAGTTGGCTGGCGTTATAGCGGCTCAGTTGATCGTCGATTTCATGCCAGGCCCGCAACACCGTTTGCTGGTAGACCAGGGCTGCTTCCTGTTGCTGGGCTTCGCGCAGATCGAGCATGCCTTGCAGGCGTCCCCCATTGAAGATCGGCAGGCTCAATTGCGGGCCGAAGGCAAAGGTGCGCGAGCCCCAGGAACCGAGGTCCGACAACTGCATGGCCTGGGACCCGAGATTGCCAGTCAGGGTGATACGCGGGTAGAAATCAGCCTTGGCCACGCCGACGCTGGCGGTGGCCGCATGCAGGCGCGCCTCGGCCTGACGAATATCGGGGCGCCGCTGCGCCAGTTGCGACGGTAAACCAATAGCCACCTGGCGTCGGGTCTGCGGCACGGCGGCCTCTTTCGACAGTTGCGCGTACAAGGCTTGCGGCGCCTGGCCCATCAACAAGCTCAAGGCGTTGATCAATTGGTCCTGGCACTGCTGCAAATCCGGCAAGCGCGCTTCGATGGCGGCCACTTGAGCGGCGGCCTCGGCCACGTCCAGATCGGTCGCCACGCCATCGGCCAGGCGCAGTTTCGAGAGCTTCAGGCTATGGCGCGCGACGTCCAGGTTTTGCTCGGTGACGGACCGGGTATTCTGTACACCACGCAGCTGGATATAGTCCTGAGCGATTTCGGCCAGCACCGACAACAGCACTGCGCGCCGATCATTTTCGGCCACTTGCAAGGTGGCGTCGGCAGCTTCGGTCTGACGTTTTACCCGGCCCCAGAAGTCCAGCTCCCAAGAGGCGGAAAACCCCGCATCCCACAGGTTGAAGGCCGAGCGACCGTTGTGCCCGGACGGATCGTTGAGGCCCTTGGCGCTGTTGCGTTTGCGCCCATAGTCAGCGCCGGCATCGACGTTCGGGTAACGTTCGGCGGTGGTCACCTGGCGCAAGGCGCGACTTTGTTGCAAGCGACTGCTGGCCAGTTTCAGGTCAAGGTTGTCGTCCAAAGCGCGGCGTACCAGCGCCGACAATTGCTCGTCGTGAAACACGTCCCACCAACGCTGTTCAAGCGGCTCGGTGACGGCTCGACTGGCAGCCTGCCGACCTTGGGGCGTAGACCATTGCGTGAGCTGCGGTGCCGGCGGCCGCTGGAAATCCGGACCTAGGGTACAAGCGCCCAGGCTGCACAGGCTCAACGTGAGCAGAACAAACCGTCTCATTGCTGGGCCACCTCGCGTGGCTGGGTTGCCGGTTGGGTATCGACGCTGGCTTCCACCGACATGCCGACCCGCAGACGTTCGGCCAGCGCCTGGCCGGGCTCCAGACGGATTTTCACCGGTACACGCTGCACCACCTTGGTGAAGTTGCCGGTGGCGTTGTCCGGCTTGATCGAGGCGAAGGTCACACCGGTCGCCGGCGCCAGGCTTTCGAGGTGGCCGTTGAGCACCTTGCCGTCCAGGCTGTCGACGCGCACTTCAACGGCCTGCCCGGCGCGCATGTGTGACAGTTGGGTTTCCTGAAAATTGGCCACCACGTACGCATCATCCAACGGCACCACGGCGAGGAGCCTGCTGCCGGGCGTGACAAAGGCGCCCACGCGCACCGCGCGCTCACCGACCATGCCGTCGACCGGTGCGACGATGCGCGTATAGGAGAGTTGGTAACTGGCCATTTCCAGTGCCGCCTGGGCACGTTTCAAGCCACCTTCGGCGGCATCGCGCTGGGCGCTGAGGATTTCCACCTGCTTGCGTTCGGCCGCCAATACCGCGGAGGCATTGGCCAGGCGCGCAGTGGCCTGGTCGATGCGGGTCTTGGCTTGCTGGGCATTCTGTACCGTACCGGCGCCGACACCGGCGAGGTGGTTGTAGCGGCTCAGTTCGTGTTGGGCGAAAGCCATTTCGGCACGATCCGCGGCCACCGTGGCCTGGGCCTGGGCGATCACCGAGCCTTGGCGTTCCAGCGTTGCCACGGCATTTTTCAACTGTGCTTGCGCCACCAGTGTTTCAGCATCGGCGGCCTGGGCGGCAGCACGCAAGTCGCGATCGTCAATCAGCGCCAGTAACTGCCCGGCCTTGACGCGCTGGTTGTCCTCCACCAGCACCGCCTTGATAAACCCGGACACCCGCGGCGCCACCAGGGTGTAGTCGGCCGCGACAAAGGCATCATTGGTGGTCTGGCGTTTGCCGCCAAAAATGCCCGGCGCCAGCAGGTACACCAACACGCCCACGGCGAACACGCTGATGGCGGCCACGGCAATCTGGTCTTTACGTTTCATAAGCATCCTTTGTTCAGTCAAGACGGCGCACGGGGCGGATAGATCCGCGTCGGCATCCAGAAAATCAGCAGGATCAACGCCACCGCGACAGCCGCCATGACGTAATAGAGATCCGCAGAGGTCAGCACCACGGCCTGCTGGTGCAACCGATGGGCAAGCGCCGGGGCGTCGCTGTCCGCCAGCGGTGAGTTGCCCAGGGCATCCACCAGCATCACCGAGTGAAAATGCAGACGGTGGGTGGTCAGTGCCTCGATTACGCCGGTGGCAACCACGGCGGCCAAGCCTTTGACGGTATTGAACCAGGCCGAGGCGAATGGCCCGTCCGCTGGCACGATGCTGCCGGTGGAAAGCATCAGCAGCGGCAACACCGCCATCGGTTGCCCGAAGATTTGCAGCAGTTGCAGCGCATAGAAATCATCGCGAATCCACGCTGATGTCAGTTGCGCGCCGCCGACACAGGACAGCACCAGCATGCTCAGGCCAATCCCCAATACCCAGCGGCAATCGACCCAGCGCAGGTTGCACAACGCCGCTACCAGCGGCAGCGCGATCAACTGCGGCAGCGCCATGACCAGCATCACCGGCGCGGTCTGCAACGGCCGGTAGCCCTGGACCTGTGCCAGATAATTGGAAGGGATGATGATGACCGCGAGCAGCACCACCAATACCCCGGCCAACACGATCAAGGCGAACGCCAGATTGCGCAGCCCGAGCATCTGCAATTTGAAAAACGGCATCGGGTGGAACCATTCATTGAGCATGAACAGCACCAGCAACAGCGTGCCGCCGCACAGCAACGTGGTGATCAGCGACGACTCGAACCAGTCCAGGCGATTGCCCTGCAACAGACCGATCACCAGCATGCAGATCGCCGGAAATCCCAGCAGCAGGCCGCGCCAGTTGAATTGCTTGAAGCGTTCCAGGCGCAGCGGATCCTGGGGCAAGCCGTAGGCCACGGCGGCCATGGCCAGCAGGCACGGCGCAACGATTTGCCAGAACGCCCATTGCCAGCCGACATACTCGGTCCACAACGCGGCCAACGGCGTACCGAGGCTGGGCCCGAAGGTGGCGGTCAGGGCATAGCCGGCCAGGCCGTACAATTTCACATTGGCGGGCAGGAAACGCAGGGCCACGGTCATCAGCATCGGCGGCAAGGCGCCGCCCGCCAGACCTTGCACCGTGCGCAGCAGCAACAGGCTTTGATAATTCGGGGCGAAGGGACACAGCACGCCCAACACGGTAAACAGGCCAATGGCCCACAAGGTGAAACGGCGCAGGGACAAGGTCACCGCGCACCACGGCGCGAACGCCATGGCCGCCACGGACGTCGCGGTATACGCGGCCACCAGCCAGGTGCCTTCGTCAAAGCCGATGTACAACGCGCCGCGAATGTCGGCGAGGGCGACCTTGGTCACCATGTCGTTGAGGCCCGAGACCAGCACCGCGAGCAACACACCGACCAGGCCGACGATGATGCGCGGGCCGAATACCGGCGGGCTGATGGCGTTGGGTTTGGCTGCGGCCAAGGGGGCAGCGAGGGAAGTCATGGATACAGCTCGGAAAAAGAATACCCGAGCAGTTTAATAAGGCATAGACATGACGAAAACTGACTTATTGGCAGGTTATAAGTGCATCAGGCGCAATGCTCAAAGCAGCACCTTGTAGGAGCGAGCTTGCTCGCGAAGAACTCAAAGGCGCCGCGTATCCCGAGGTACGCGTTATCGTTGACGTTTTTCGCGAGCAAGAGCTAGGCGCCCCCCTCGCTCCTACAGGCGTTCGCTTAAGTGTCATGCAGGCTGCGCTTCGCGCCAGGTGGCTTCGCAGCTCTCGCGCACGGTTTCACGCAACCATTTGTGGGCCGGGTCCTTGTCGAAGCGTGGATGCCAGGCCTGGGTCAGTACGAGGGTCGGCAGGGAGATCGGCAAGGTAAACGCGCGCAGCGGCAGCTTCAGGCGTTTGGCGCTGTACAGCGCTTCCTTGGGCACCGGCAGGATCAAGTCGGAATCAGGCAACATGAACATCGCGCCGTGAAACCCAGGTGCAATCATCGCCACGCGGCGCTCCAGGCCCTGGGCGTTGAGGGCGGTGTCGATCGGGCCGCGGGCGATACCTCGGCGCGAGATGCTGATATGCGAGTAGCTGGCAAATCGCGCGGCGGTGATTTCTTCGTCGAACAGCGGATGCCCTTCCCTGGCCAGGCCAACGAAGGTGGTGGAAAACAGATTCTGCACCTTCACTTCCGGGGTGATCGGCATGGTGTTGCCCACCCGCAGGTCGAGTCGGCCTTCGCGCAGCGCTTCATCATCGCTGTCGCCTTCCGGGACAAAGCGCAGTTCACAATGGGGCGCCATGCGTTCCATGGTGTCGAACAGGCGGCCACCGTACACGCCGACAAAAAAGTCGTTGGCGCGCACGCTGAAGCGCCGGCGCAAGGTGCTCAGGTCCACTTCGTCCGCAGAGCGAAACAGCAGCGCCGCCTGCTCCACCACATTGCGCACCTGCCCCTGCAGCTCCAGGGCCTTGGGTGTCGGCACCAGGCCGCGACCGGCGCGCACCAGGATCGGATCGCCAACCGCCTCGCGGATGCGCGTCAGCGTGCGGCTCATGGCGGCGGGGCTCAGGTTCATCCGCCGGGCAGCGCCCACTACGCTGCCTTCATCAAGCAAGGCGTCGAGGGCGACCAGCAGGTTCATGTCCGGTAATTGCATGCCAAGCACTCGTGAACAGTATGGAGTACACCGAACGCAATCGTAGCAGGCTTTACAGGTAGCGCTTCAGATTAGCCGGAAGGAAGTCGGCATAGACCGCTCTAGGGTTGGCCTGGCATTTTCGGACGATTCTCGGCAGCACTTTTTCCAACGTATCCGCCCTTTCCAGACCTTCGATGTAGTCGCTTTTACCGCTCAACGCCGGGAACATTACCGCCACACGGGTGATGGCAAAGCTCTTCACATCGATCAATGCGCGGGTCGGATGGTCACGGCGAAATTGGCTGATTTCTTCGTTCAACGTGCTGCACGACTGATAAGTCGTTTGGCTGAACGTCAGTTGAACAGTCTCGGTTCTTCCCAGTTCGGGAGTAAAAATCATGTCGTTTTGCGCCTCGATCACCGCAGGCCCGTCGGCACCCGCTGTCCAGGGCTTGAAGCGCCATTGTTTTGCCGCTTCAACGGCGGCCTCGCCAAAGGCCGGCTTGGTGGCGCTGAGCGCTTTCACATCGCTGACCGAACCGTCATTGTGAATATTGAGGCTGATCCGCGCATGGCCTGCGGTCGCTGTCAGTTTTTTTGGATAGACCGGCTTGGGCATGGCAACCGCTTCTGGCGCGGAACCAGCAAAAACCGATGTCGACAAAATCAATGCCGCCGCCAAGACAAAAAACCGCATCGTCGTAAATCCTTTTACCCGCCATGCCTGACGCCGGGGCGGCGTCAGGTTCGGCCGCCATTATCGAACTCGTAACGGCCGAAGGGCAATCATTCTTGTTTATCGCTGCATGCCCCAGCGCTTCACCGTAAGGCGTTCCAGGGTGTCGAACACCAGGTTTTCGACTAGCAGGCCGATCAGGATCACCACCGCCAGACCGGCGAAACCGCTCCCACATTTGACCGTATTCCCCTGCTGGAAGTCGGTCGAGTGTGGGAGCGGGCTTGCTCGCGATGAGGCCCGCCCAGACACTGAAAATCAGCGCTCGTGCAGCGCCTCGGCGCGGGCCTTGATGATGGGTTTGAGCAGGTAGCTGAGGATGGTTTTCTTGCCGGTGATAATGTCCACCGAAGCGACCATCCCCGGGATGATCAGCAAGGGTTTTTCGTCCGTGCCCAAATGGCTGCGGTCGGTGCGCAAGGTGATCATGTAGTAGGTGGTTTTCTTGTCTTCGTCGGTAATGGTATCGGCACCGATGCGCTCGAGCTTGGCTTTCAGGCCGCCGTAGATGGTGTAGTCGTAGGCGGTGAACTTGACCATCGCTTCCTGCCCGGGATGCAGGAAGGCAATGTCTTGCGGGCGGATCTTGGCTTCCACCAGCAAGGTGTCGTCCAGCGGCACGATTTCCACCATGTCGCTGCCGGGCTGGATCACACCGCCGATGGTGTTGACCAACAACTGTTTGACGATCCCGCGTACCGGCGAGGTAACCAGGGTCCGGCTCACCCGGTCTTCCAACGCTTTGCCGGTAGCCTGGGCCTTGTTCAGGTCGGTGCGCGCTTCATTGAGTTCGGTCAGGGCTTCACTGCGGTATTTGCCACGGGTTTCGTCGATCTTGCGTTGCACTTCCTTGATCGCCGACTGCGCGCGCGGGATCGCCAGCGTGGTGGCATCCAGTTGCCCACGGGTCTCCATTTCCGCACGCTTGAGACGCAGCACTTCCACCGGCGACACCGCACCCTGGGCGACCAGCGGTTCGGACATGTTGATTTCCTGACGCTGCAACGACAGTTGGTTGCGGTACTGACTCTGCTTGGAGGTGTATTCGCGCAGTTCCTGTTCGCGTTGCGTCAGTTGCTCTTGCAGGCCACCGATTTCATCCTTGAACTGCTGGCGACGGCTTTCGTACAGCGATTGCTCGTTCACGGCCTGGTTTGGCGCGGCGGCGCGCACGTCCTCGGGAATGTTCAGCGGCCGGTCTTCGACCTGGGCGCTCAAACGCTCGATGCGCAGCAACAAGGACAAGCGCTGGGCCTCGGTTTCCCCAGCGTTGGAGACAAAGCGGGTATCGTCCAGACGAATCAGCGGCGCACCGGCCTCGACGATCTGCCCTTCCTTGACGTACAGCTCGGCGACGATACCGCCTTCAAGGTTCTGGATCTTCTGCAGTTTGGAGGATGGAATGGCCTTGCCATCGCCGCGGGTCACCTCGTCAATCTCGGCGAAGCCGGACCACAGCAGCATGCACAGGAAAAAACCGATAATCCCCCAGATGGTCAGACGCACCACGCGGGGAGCGTCTTCGATCAGGGCTTTCTTGACCTCTGGCAGCGGCTGGCCGTCCAGCGAATCGGCACCAATGAAATAGCGACGGACCGCATCCTTGAATTTACGCAACACTGATCTGCCCCTTCTTCAACGCATCCATCACCACGGCTTTCGGACCATCCGCGAGGATTTGCCCGCGGTCGATCACCAACAAGCGGTCCACCAGGGAGAGCAACGACGCGCGGTGTGTCACCAGCACCACGGTCTTGTTTTCCACAACGGATTGCAGGCGCTGTTTCAAGCGCTCCTCACCGGTGTTGTCCATGGCGCTGGTGGGTTCATCCAGCAACAGAATGGGTGGGTTGAGCAGCAGCGCGCGCGCCAAGGCGACGTTTTGCCGCTGGCCGCCGGAGAGGTTTTGGCCACGCTCGCCCACTTGCAGCTCGTAGCCTTGCGGGTGCAGGCGGGCAAACTCATGCACGCCCGCCAGTTCAGCGGCTTGCAGCACCAGTTCGTCCTCGACGTAGCGGGCGCCGGAGACCAGGTTGTCCCTCAGGGTGCCGGCCAGCAACTGGATGTCTTGCGGTACATAGCCGACGTTATGGCGCAGTTCGCTGACGTCGATCTGGCGAATATCCACACCGTCCACCAGCAAGGCGCCGGAGTCTGGCTGGTAGAGGCCGACGATCAGTTTGGCCAGGGAGCTCTTGCCCGAACCGCTACGCCCGATGATGCCGATCTTCTCCCCGGGCTTGATCACCAGGTTGATATTCCTGAGCGCCATGTTCTGCTGGTTGGGGTACGTAAAGTTCAAGCCCCGGCATTCGATGGCGCCTTGCAGGGTGCGACGACTCAGCGGGCGCTCTTCGAAATTGCGTTCCTGCGGCAACTCCATCATCTGGTCGGTGGAGACCATGGTGACTTTGGCTTGCTGGTAACGGGTCATCAGGCCCGACAATGACGCCAGCGGGCTGAGGGCACGACCGCTGAGCATGTAGCAGGCAATCAGGCCGCCCATGCTGAGGTTGCCGTCAATGATCTGGTAGACGCCGAAGACGATCATGATCACACCGGCCAGTTGCTGGATCAGCAAGGTGATATTCATCGACAGCCCGGAGAGCATCTTCACCCGCAACTCAAGCCGGCTGAGGGTGCCAATGGTTTGTTCCCACTGGTATTGGCGCTCGCTCTCAGCGTTGTTGACCTTGACCGCATCCAACCCGGCCAGGGTTTCAATCAGGCTCGATTGGCGCTCGGAAGCCAAGGCCATGGTCCGTTCCATGGTCGCCACCAGCGGTTTTTGCAGCAGGTAACCGATGCCCAGCGCAATCGGGAAGGCCAACATCGGGATCCACACCAGGTGCCCGCCGAGCAGGGCGATCACCAGGAAAATCAACAGGGTGAACGGCAGGTCGATCAGGCTGGTCAAGGTCAGGGACGCGAGGAAATCGCGCAGGCTCTGAAACTCGTGGATGTTCTGGGCAAAGCTGCCGACTCGCGCCGGGCGGTACTTCATCGACATGCCGACAATACGTTCGAACAAGGTCGCCGAAATAATCAGGTCGGTTTTCTTGCCGGCCAGGTCCAGGCACAAACTGCGCAGGCTTTTGAGGATCAGGTCGAAGGTGTAGGCGATGAAGATGCCGGTGGCCAATACCCACAGGGTCGCGGTGGCCTGGTTCGGCACCACGCGGTCGTAGACGTTCATCACGAACAACGGCGCGGCCATGGCGATGATGTTGATCAGGAAACTGGCGGCGATGGCATCGGCGTACAGCCAGCGCGAACGCTTGAGGGTGTCGCGAAACCAGGAACGGGCACGCGGAATCAGGGTGCCGTGGCTCACGTCGAACTTGTGCTGGGGCTGGGCGAAGAACACTTTGCCGGTGTAGTCATCGGCCAGCGCCTGGCGCTTGACGATGGTTTCGCCGCCATCGCTTTCGCTGAGCAGCACCTGCGCTTCGTCTTCACCCTGCCAACCGAGCAGCACGGCCGTGCGACCATCCTTGAGCAGCAGCAGCGCCGGCATGGCAATCGCGGGAATTGCATCCAGCTTGCGTTGCAACAGACGCCCCTGCAAACCGGCCCGAGCTGCGGCACGAGCCAGCAAATCGGCGTTCAGACGCTGGGATGGCAATGGCAGGCCGGTGGTCAGCATCGCTGCACTGGCGGGTTTCTGGTGCAAGGCACAAAGCGCCAACAACCCGTCCAGTAACGGGTCATCGTGCAACGTGCGTGGATCATGACTGAGATGAACTCGACTGACTTCTGATTCCACGCGGGTACTCTCGACTAACTGATGGGACTATAAGGAATAGCTCAATTCATCCCGGGCAGTTGGACTTTCGGCTTCACATCGTTCTGTACGACGGAAGCCATTGGTGCGACCACTCCCTGGCTCTTGAGCAACTCGCCCATGGTCGCCTTGATTCGGTACTGAGTAAATAACTGAACGTTTTTTATCTCTTCCAGACGACGCGCAGCGGTGAACAATTCGTTTTCGCTGTCGAGCAAGTCGAGCAGCGTGCGCTCGCCGAGGCTGAATTGCTTCTGATAGGCGGTACGTACGCTGGTGCTGTGATCGACGTATTGCTGGGCGATCGGCACTTGGGCGTTGGCGTTGTTCAAGGCGTTCCAGGCCAGGCCCAGCTCTTCATTCAACTGGCGCAGGGCGTTGTTGCGGATATCCAAAGCCTGATTAGACTGATAGGACTTGGACTCGAGATCGGCCTTGTTGCTGCCGCCGGCGAACAGATTGAAGCGCATGCGCACCATGGCTTCCCAGCCGTTGCTGTGGGAAGGCTCGCCCCCGACGTTGTTGTCGGCATTGGTCCCCAGTTCGGCATCAAAGCGTGGGTAGAACGACGATTTGGCGGCCTCGTACTGTTGTTCGGCAGCGACGATATCGGACTCGGCCGAGCGCAGGATCGGGCTGTTGTCGAGCATCTGGCGACGCGCTTCATTCAGATCGGCGGGCAGCATGGACATGAAGGTCGGCGGACGTTCCAACTGGTCGGGCATCTGGCCAACGGCGCTGAGATAGTTGGTCTCGGCGTCAGCCAGGTTGGTTTGTTCGGTGATCAGGTTGTTGCGGGCCTGGGCCAGACGCGCTTCGGCCTGGTCCAGGTCGGCGCCGCTGCCCACACCGCGCTGGGTGCGCAGCTTGATCTGGTCGTAAATGCGTTCGTGATTACGCAGGTTATCTTCAGCCAGGCGCACGAACTCACGACGGGTCAGGACTTCCAGGTAAACCTGGGCGACGGTCAGGGCAGTACGCTCGGAAGTACCGAGCAACGAGTAGGCACGGGCGTTGACGGTGGCTTGTTGACGCCCTACTTCACTGGAGGTGGCAAAGCCGTCAAAAATCATTTGCTGCAGACGCAAGCTCGACTCACCACGATTCAGCGTGTCCCAGTGGTCGGAGCCGCCGTTGGCGCGAGTGGTGGAGTTATCAGTGCCTGCGCGCCCATAACCAGCCAACACATCCACACGAGGCAGGTAACCGCCGCGAGCTGCCTTCAACTGGTAGTCGGCGGCCAGACGGCTGTTCACGCCTGCCTGAATTTCCGGGTGCACGTCCAACGCTTGCTGCATGGCCTGCGGCAAAGTCTGGGCCTGTACGAAACTGGCGGCGAGAGCGAACGGTATTGCCTTTAGAAGGTGTAGACGCATTTATAAATTCCCCAGGACATCTTGTCTCAAGTCACGGCGGATCGTGCCGCAGTGTCGGAAAATGGCAACCTTATTGACCGTACGTCGGAAAGTTCAAAAAGCGGAACTGGTTCACATATGTAGGACGGATCGCCGCGCAAATATCAATGTGACATTAGTGGAGCGATTGTTTAGGATGGCGCCAAGAAGGTCAATAGTTTGGCACAAACTTAATCATCGAAGAATCAAGCCAAAATATTGACGAAACTGACTGTCAAAATTTAAATCGCCTCCATACGGCTGCTAAAAATAGTAGCCAGGATTATGGAAGTCGCCCGAACGGATCGCCGGAGAATCGTCAATGAGCAGTGTTGTTGCCACCGTCAAAAGCATTGTTGGCCAGGTTTTTGTTATTTCTCCGGAAGGGACCCGGCGCGTACTCGTTGAAGGCGACCGGCTATTTGTAGGTGATCAGATCGACACCGGTCTGTCTGGCGCAGTCAGCCTGGAGTTGGCCGACGGTCGCATCCTGGACCTGGGCCGCGACACACAATGGAGCGCCGACGCACCTGACTCCAGCACCGACCTGGCCGCAGCGACCGCGCAGGCCGCGCCATCGGTTGCCGAATTGCAGCAAGCCATTGCCGCCGGTGCTGACCCGACGACCGAACTGGAAGCCACGGCAGCCGGCGCAACCGCCGCGGGTACGGGCGCTGCGGGTGGCGGACACAGCTTTGTGATGCTGGATGCAACCGCGGGCAGCGTCGCCCCCGTGATCGGCTTTCCCACTGCGGGGCCAAGCGCTGCCGCTTCGACCCTGACCCAGCAGACGGGTGGCGCAGCGAACACAAGCGGCCTGGTACAACAAGCGGCCACGCTGACCTTGGGCGCGACCCCGACGATCACCGAGGCCGGCGGCGTGCTGACCTACACCGCGACCATTACCCAGGCATCCAGCACTGACCTGAACGTCACGCTGTCCAACGGTTCGGTGATCACCATCCCGGCCGGCCAATTGACCGGCTCCGTCAATGTACCGTTGGCCCCCAACGACAGCCCGTACATCGACCCAAGCCAGATCAGCGTGACGGTCACCGGTACCACCGGCGGCGCCAACCTGGTCCTGAGCGTCGACCCGACGCCGGCCGTGACCCAGATCACCGACACCCTCGACACCACCACCGTGACCCTGACTGCGGGCGAGACGGTCACCGAAGGC